>NZ_RCNZ01000110.1:0-30861 GCF_004307525.1 Pseudomonas sp. Sample_21
GGTTGCGGGTGAAGTGCCGCAGGAGTCGCGGACCTGAAGCATGATTTTGAGGTGCAGGGCCGGCCATTCGCGAGCAGGCTCGCTCCCACAGGGGAAACGGGATTGAACTGTGGGAGCGAGCCTGCTCGCGAAGACGCCGGTGCGAACACTCTCAATGCCGTATCAGCTTGGCATGCAGTTGTCCCATGGCTATCGGATCCAGCTCTACCCAAACCTGCTGCTTGCCGGCAATCACCGCCGCCACCGCCACCCCATCGCGATAAACCAGCCGATTGCTCACCAGCGCCGGCACTTTCACCCCGGGCAGCAAAGTCCCGGCCAGATTCAGCGGATCAACCCCACACACCGCCACCAGGCTGCCGTCCTGCGGGCGTCGGCGTACTTCGCGCAGCAAGGGAATGGCTTCGGGCAAGGCAAACTGCTCGCCAGCCAGACCACTGACAAACCGCCCGCCACGAATCTCGCCCCGCGCTTCCAGACGATGAAAGGTGCGCAGCAATTCCCGCCAGCTCGGCAACCAGTCCGCTTCGCGTTCCAGCAGACGCCAGAACACCACGCCGTAGCGGCGCAGCAGGGTCATGGCGACATGTTCGAGTGTCTCGGCGGCATCTGCTGATGAACCCCGGCGCAGCAATGCCCAGCGCCCGGCATCGTCCATGCCGCCGATAAACGCGCCGCGCCCGCGTCGGCTACTGCGCTGCTGGCGCTTGCTTGCAGGAGTGATTAGCGCACGCAAGCCGGCGAAGCTGTCGGCGTTCACCAAACCTGCGGCGACCAGTTCCTGCAAGGCGATTTCCAGTTCGCTGCGCAACAGGCGCGCTTCATGAATCAGCTCATCGAAAAACAGCGCGCCGTGCTGACTCAGCGCCTCGAAGACTTTCTGTGTTTTCGGCGATAACTCGCTCACTGGTGTCTGTTCTGCCAATGCACTCCACAAACCCACCTGGCTACGCGGCAGCAGCACGATCGGCGTACTGCGCAATGCCGAGCCGCTGACCTTCTGCCGCGCATTGATGCGCGTCCACACCAGTTTGCCGTTGCGGCACAGTTCATCCAGCCAGCTCGGCGAATAGTCCTTGAGGCGGGCCGGCAGGATGTCGCTGTCCCACGCCGAAGCTGCCGCCGGGTAGCCTTCGAATTGGCCGACAATCGCCGGCAGCACCGCACTGCCCTGACCTTGGGTGGCCGGCGTCAGATGCTGCCAGTCGAACAGAAAACGCATGAAGTCCTGCAA
Organism: Pseudomonas sp. Sample_21; assembly: GCF_004307525.1. Classification (NCBI taxonomy): domain Bacteria; kingdom Pseudomonadati; phylum Pseudomonadota; class Gammaproteobacteria; order Pseudomonadales; family Pseudomonadaceae; genus Pseudomonas; species Pseudomonas sp. Sample_21. The sequence goes on from NZ_RCNZ01000110.1 coordinate 1,235, forward strand.
TGCCACCGGTTCGATTTCCCGGCGCAGGCGCTTGACCGTGTAGCGATGGATGCGCGCCAGCAGATGGCGTTCGCACCATTCTTCAATCGCGCTGTTCGGCGTGAACTGGCCGCGCAACACATAACCTTCACGCTCCAGTTGCGCGAGGGCCTGATTGACTTGCGCAACTGGCAGGGCGAGCGGCTCGGCAATGGCCGGCAACGGGGTTGGCCCGAACGCGCCGAGGCGGGCGCGGATCACTTCGACCAGCGCCTCATCGAATGCCCACGTGTCGTCGAATCCGGGCAGCGCCACCGCCTCAGTCAGCAACGTCGCCTGTGGATAAAGTGCCTGCAGACAACTCAGGCGTTCGCGGGCCAGCCATAACTGATGCTCGGCGTCGATCTGCAACAGGCAGGCGCGGCCGCTGGCCATCAGCGTTTGCAGCCAGTCCAGCCAACCCGCGTTGGCGCGCGCTTCGGTGTCGCTGATGCAGGCGAGGCTCATCAGCGCTTCGTGCATTTCATCCATGGAATTGGGCGACGGCCAGGCTTCTTCGCGCACTGCGGTGATCGCATCGGCATCGAGTGCGCCGAGATCATCGGTCGACTGCGGATCGCTCCAGCGTCGATTGATCACCGCTTGCGTGCGGCGTTCCTCCAGCGGCGCGTCGTCGAGAAACGTGTACGGCCGGGCGCTGAGGATTTCTGCCGCCAGTGGCGACGGTGCCGGCAGATCACGGGCGATCAAGCGCACCTCGCCACGCTCCATGCGGCGCAGTAGGGTCAGCCAGCCTTCGCTGTCCATCGCTTCGTGCAGGCAATCGTCGAGGGTCTGTTCCACCAGCGGATGTTCTGGGACTTCACGCTCGCCGGCGAGGTTTTCCAGGCAGGCGATCTGGTCGGGAAACACACTGGCGATGAGGTCTTCGCTCTTCATCCGTTGCAGTTGCGGAGCGACTTTGCGCCCGCCGGTGAAGCGCGGCAACGCCAGCGCCACCCCGGCATTCCAGCGCCAGCGCACGCCGAACAATGGCGCATCAAGCACCGCTTGAATGAGCGTGTGTTCAGCGCTGTTGCTGTGCAGGTAACGCCAGACTTCGTCGAGCTCGAAGCTGTGGCTGGTGGACAGCGACAGCACGATCGCGTCTTCGCTGGCGGCGGCCTGCAATTCGAAGTTGAAGGTGCGGCAGAAACGCTTGCGCAGGGCCAAGCCCCAGGCGCGGTTGATGCGGCTGCCGAACGGCGTGTGAATGATCAGTTGGGTGCCGCCGGACTCGTCGAAAAACCGCTCCATCAACAGCGTGTCCTGCGAGGGCAGGGCGCCGAGGGTTTGCCGTGCGCGCGCCAGATATTCGACCAGTTGCTCGGCGCTGGCGAGGTTGAGGCCGAGTGTGGCGGTCAGCCAGTCGAGCGCCGGTTGCAGATTACCGGGGCTGGCGCTGAGCAATCCGTCCAACTGCGCTTGCAGGCGCGCGACGGCCGCCGACAGTTCATCACTGCGCCCCGGCGCTTCGCCGAGCCAGAACGGAATGGTCGGCGGCATGCCCTGCGCATCCTCGACCCGCACTTTGCCGCTTTCTACCCGCAGGATGCGATACGAGGTATTGCCAAGCTGGAACACGTCGCCGGCGATACTTTCCACGGCGAAATCTTCGTTGACGCTGCCGATGTTCAAGCCCTGGGGTTCCAGCAGCACGCTGTAGTCGGCGTTGTCCGGGATGGTGCCGCCACTGGTCACGGCGGTCAGTTGCGCGCCACGCCGGCCACGCAAGGTGCGACTGACGGCATCGCGGTGCAGGTAGGCGCTGCGGATGCCTTGGCGGCCGTTGTAACCCTCGGCGAGCATGCTCAGCAGGGCCTGATAGTGTTTTTCGTCGAGATCGCGATACGGCCAAGCTCGGCGGAACATCGCCAGCAACGCGTCCTCCGACCATTCCTGGCAACTGACCTCGGCAATGATCTGCTGCGCCAGCACGTCCAGCGGCTTTTCCGGAATCTGCAGCGTATCCAGCTCGCCCCGGCGCACGCAGTCGAGCAGGGCGGCGCACTCGATCAGATCGTCGCGGGTGGTGGCGAACAAACGACCCTTGGGCGTGCCGCCGACCTGATGTCCGGAACGGCCAACCCTTTGCAGAAACGCAGCAATCGAGCGCGGTGAACTGATCTGGCAGACCAGGTCGACTTCACCGATATCGATGCCTAGCTCCAGCGACGCCGTGGCGATCAGCACTTGCAGCTCGCCGCGTTTGAGCCGTTGTTCGGCGTCGAGGCGAAACTCCTTGGCCAGGCTGCCATGGTGCGCCGCCACCGCCTTCTTGCCGAGGCGTTCGCTCAGATGCCGGCTGAGGCGCTCGGCAAGGCGTCGGGTGTTGACGAAAATCAGTGTGGTGCGATGCTCGCGGGCGAGTTCGGCGAGGCGCTCGTACACCAGTTCCCAGACATCGTTGGCCATCACCGCCGACAACGGCACCGGCGGCACTTCGATACCCAGATCCCGAGGGCGGGCGTGGCCAATGTCGACGATTTCGCAGGGGCGATCGTGACCGACCAGGAATTGCGCCACGGCTTCTACCGGCTTCTGCGTGGCGGACAGGCCGATGCGGGTCAGCGGTTCGGCGCACAACGCTTGCAGTCGTTCAAGGCTCAAGGACAGATGACTGCCGCGCTTGCCGGCGGCCATGGCGTGGATTTCGTCAATGATCACCGTGCGCGTAGTGCCGAGCATCCTGCGCCCGGATTCCGAGCCAAGCAGCACATACAGCGATTCCGGGGTGGTGACCAGAATGTGCGGCGCGGTCTTGCGCATGGCGGCGCGGTCTTTCTGCGGCGTGTCGCCGGTTCGTACGGCGGTAGTGATGGTCAGCTCCTGCAGGCCCATTTCGCGCAATTGCGCGGTAATGCCAGCGAGCGGATTTTGCAGGTTGATCTGAATGTCGTTGGACAGTGCCTTCAGCGGTGAGACATAGACCACCAGGGTTTCGGCGGGCAGACCATCGGGCTGTTCCAGACCGCGATGGACAAGCTCATCAAGCACGGCGAGAAACGCGGTCAGGGTTTTGCCGGAGCCGGTGGGCGCGGCGATCAGCGTCGACCGGCGCTGGCGGATCAACGGCCACGCACGGGCCTGAGCGGCGGTGACCGCAGCAAAGGTGTGACTGAACCAGGCGCTGACGGCGGGGTGGAAGCCGTCCAGGGCACTGTCTGCGGGGATGGGCAGGTTCATGTGCTGATTTATGCGGGCGGGGCAGGGAAGATGCAAGTACCGCTCGGTTTATCAATTCCTCCCCTGTGGCGAGGGAGCTTGCTCCCGTTCGACCGCGAAGCAGTCGCCAGCAATCTGGGGCCGCTTCGCAGCCCAGCGGGAGCAAGCTCCCTCGCCACAGGGGGGGGGGTGAGTTGAAGTCCCGGACATCTACACTTTACGGATGACGGTTGCGCACTAAACCCGCAAAATGCAACGATTCCGGCAATTATCGACGACGGTTCCACGAGAACCGTCGCCAAAGCCATCGTTCCAATCAGACTGGGCCTGCTGACTCTATGCGAATGCGCCTTATGTTACTGGGCGGCGGAAATGCCCTTGGGCAGGCGCTGATTCGCCTCGGTGCGGAAGAAGACATCGGTTTCCTCGCCCCCCGCCCGCCCGAAAACGGCTGGGATGCCGCGAGCCTCACCCAACTGCTCGACGACACCCGTCCCGATGCGTTGATCAACCTCGCCTACTATTTCGACTGGTTCCAGGCCGAGAGCGTCAGCGAAAGCCGCATGAGCGGTCAGGAACGCGCCATCGAGCGTCTGGCCGAGCTGTGCCAGCACCACAACATTGTCCTCGTGCAGCCGTCGAGCTATCGCGTGTTCGACGGCTCACGTGCTACCGCTTACAGCGAAAAAGACGAACCGGTGCCGCTGGGCCTGCGCGGTCAGGCCTTGTGGCGCATCGAGCAAAGTGTGCGCGCGACCTGCCCGCAACATGTGCTGCTGCGTTTCGGCTGGCTGCTCGACGACAGCCCGGACGGCACCCTCGGACGCTTTCTCGCCCGTGCGGAACAACCCGAAGAGTTGCTGCTGGCCGATGATCGTCGCGGTAATCCGACTCCGGTCGATGACGCCGCGCGAGTGATCATCTCCGTGCTCAAGCAACTCGACTGCGCCGCGCCGCTGTGGGGCACTTACCATTACGCCGGCCACGAAGCGACCACACCGCTGGCGCTGGGCCAGGCGATTCTCACCGAAGCACGCAGCCTGCATCCGCTGGCGATCGAAGCACCGACCGCGCAGGCCCATGCCGCGCGCCCGGACGCCGCCGAAGAGCCGCAACACGCGGTGCTGGCCTGCAAGAAGATTCTCCACACTTTCGGGATCAAGCCGCGCGCCTGGCGTGCCGCGCTCCCGGGTCTACTGGACAGGTTTTACCGACATGGCTGAAGGAACGGTTCTAATCACCGGCGGAGCAGGATTCATCGGCTCGCACCTGACCGACGCCTTGCTCGCCAAGGGCTATGCGGTACGCGTGCTTGACGATCTGTCGACCGGCAAGCGCAGCAACCTGCCGCTGGACAATCCCAAGGTCGAACTGGTGGTCGGCGATGTCGCCGATGCCGCTTTGGTCGCCCGCGCCATGCAAGGTTGCAACGCTGTCGCGCATCTGGCGGCCGTGGCCTCGGTGCAGGCCTCGGTGGACGATCCGGTGAAAACCCACCAGAGCAATTTCATCGGCACCCTGAATGTCTGCGAAGCCATGCGTCTGGCCGGGGTCAAGCGTGTGGTGTATGCCTCCAGCGCGGCGGTGTACGGCAACAATGGCGAGGGCGAGTCGATTGATGAAGACACGCCAAAAGCGCCGCTGACACCCTATGCCTCGGACAAACTGGCCGGTGAGCAGTACTTCGATTTCTACCGTCGCCAGCATGGCCTGGAACCGGCAATTTTTCGCTTCTTCAACATCTTCGGCCCCCGCCAGGATCCGTCCTCGCCGTATTCCGGGGTGATCAGCATTTTCAGCGAGCGCGCCTCGAAGGGTTTGCCGATCACAGTGTTTGGCGATGGCGAGCAGACTCGCGATTTCCTCTATGTCGGTGATCTGGTCGATTTGCTGGTGCAGGCGCTGGAAAAGCCTGATGTACAGGAAGGCGCGGTCAATGTTGGCTGGAACCAGGCGATGAGCCTGAAGCAGATGCTCGAAGCTTTGAAATCGGTAATCGGTGAGTTGCCGCCCGTGAGTTACGGGCCGGCGCGTTCGGGTGATATCCGCCATTCGCGAGCCGATAACCGACGCTTGCTGCAGCGCTTCGAAATGCCGCCGCAGACGCCGATGAGTGTGGGCTTGGCGCGCTTGCTGGGGCGCTCCTGAGAAGCCCCTCACCCTAGCCCTCTCCCAGGGGAGAGGGAACTGACTGAGGTGTTTGTGAGAAGTACGCCGACTTGCGATACCCAGTCGAACTCAGGTTTTGAACAACACACAAATCGGCTCCCTCTCCCCCGGGAGAGGGCTGGGGTGAGGGGCCCGGGCCTCCAACGCCCCACATGACTCAGCACCAAATGAAAAAGGCGCCTTTTTCAACAGGCGCCTTTTTCACGGCCGGAATATTGCTATCCCTGTGGCGAGGGGATGTTATCCCCCGATCGACTGCGTACGGTCTTCGTCAGGTCTGTGCCTGCCCGCCACCAAGCCTCATTCACCACCACGTGAACGTTCAGTAAAAAATCGACTTAGAACTTATAGCCCAGACCGACCATGTAGATGAACGGATCGACGTCCACATTTACCCGCGCGCGGGTGCCGGGGGCGACGGCGTTGTTCTCGACGGTCGCGCGGGTGTCGATATCGATGTAGCGCACCTGGGCGTTGAGCATGATGTTGTCGGTGATCATGTAGTCGGCGCCGACCTGCCAGGCCAGGCCCCAGGAGTTTTTCGCCTTGAAGTTGCTGAAGCCGTTGGCGCTGGCTTCGCTGCCGACGTGTTCGTCGTAGATCCAGGTGTAGTTGATGCCACCACCCACATACGGCTGGAAGGCCGATTTCGAATCCAGCGGGTAGTAGACGACGCTGAGGGTCGGCGGCAGGTGTTTCAGGGTGCCGAGCTTGCCGTTGGCGGCGGGCAGGGCGGTGCCCTTGAGCTTGACGTCATGCTCGAACGGCGTGGCTGCCAGCAGTTCGATACCGATGTTGTTGGTGAGCATGTAGGCGAAGTTCAGGCCCAGTTGGGTGTCGCTGCTCATGGTCGCCTTGCCGCCCAGATTGGTGCCGCTCAGCGGACCCTGATCGACCTTGACGCTGGAGCTGTCGGCCTTCGGGTTGACGGTGATCGCACCGGCGCGCACAAGGATGTCACCGGCTTCGTGGGCGTGGGCGAGCGGGGCTGCGAGCGCGAGGGCAAACAGCGAGGCGCTGAGCAAGGACTTGTTCATGGGGGCTCCGAAAAGGACATAAAAATTCGATGTCCTAGGGTACGAAGCCGTCTGATACGGTGTTTTGACTCAGCTCAATGAAACAGTGAAGGGGCGGGGTTTTGTGGAGCCTTTGAGGGCCTATTCGCGAGCAGGCTCGCTCCCACCTTGGAATGTGATCACCTGTGGGAGCGAGCCTGCTCGCGAAGACGATAGACCAGCCAATACAAAACTACCGGGAATTACTCCGGCAGTTCATACGCATAAATCTTCTCCGCCTCCATCTGATACCCGGCATCGGCCAGCTCACTGCTCGACGCTTTCACCTGCAACGGTCCTTCAACCCAATACGGCTGATACAGCTCGTCGAGCTTCACGCCCAGTTCGCTTTTCACATGGACGATCTGGTTCGACGGCGGTGGCGGTACGTGGATGCAGGCGCCGAAATACGGCACCAGCAAAAAGTCGGTAGTGCGCCCCTCTTCGCTGACTTCCAGCGGCACGATGTAACCGGGCAGGCGAATGTTCTGCCCGTCGAGGCTCTTCACTACCGGTGCGTTGGGCATGTCCTGCTTGGCCGCCGGCGCGGACTCGGCAGAGAGTGCGTCGCCCATCTTCGACAGGTCGTGCAGCGGGGTCATGTTCGGCACTTCCGGCGCGGCGTCCGGCGGGATCATTTCCGACCAGGTCAGGTCTTTCGGCGCCGCTGCCCACACGGGCAGGGCGACCAGCATCAGCAGCGCAAGCAGGGCGCGGGGCATGGTGAACATCCTCATAAACGGATCGACAGGCCATCGGCCAATGATTGGCGATACGCGCGCCAGGCCGGCACGCTGCCCATCAGCAGCGCGGCCGCCAGAATGCCACCGAGCAGCGTCCATTCATACTCGCTCGGCCATGCCAGCGGCAGATACAAACCGTAATTGGCCTGCACGTACCCTTGCGCAGCGGCGATGCCGACGTACAGCAACGCCAGCCCGGCAATCACCCCGGTCAGGGCCAGGGCGAAAGCTTCCAGCACCAGCAGACTTGCGATGTGCCACGGCCGCGCGCCCACCGAACGCAGAATCGCCATCTCGCGGCGACGTTCGTTGAGGCTGGTGAGAATCGCCGTGAGCATGCCGATCAGCCCGGTCAGCACAACGAACAGCGAGACCACGAACAAGGCTTTCTCGGCCGTGCTCATCAGGCTCCACAATTCCTGCAAGGCCACGCCCGGCAGGATCGCCAGCATCGGTTCGCCCCGGTATTCGTTGATCTCGCGCTGCAAGGCGAAGGTGGAAATCTTGCTGTTGAGGCCGAGCATGAACGCGGTGATCGCTTGCGGGGTCAGGTCCATGTTGCGCGCCTGATCAGCGCTGATCCGCCCGTTGCCGCGCGCCGGCACGCCGTTGTGCCAGTCAATGTGGATCGCCTCCATGCCGCCGAGGCTGATGTGCAACGTGCGGTCCACCGGGGTGCCGGTACGCTGGAGGATGCCGACCACGGTGAAGGGTTTGTCGTCATGCTTGACGAGGCTGATCGCCGCCACGCCGTGGGCCAGTACCAGTTTGTCGCCGAGCTTGTAGTGCAGCGCTTCGGCGACTTCGGCACCGAGCACCACTTCGAAAGGATCGGTGGCAAACGCGCGACCGTCGGCCAGCGCCAGGTGTTGCTGGCGCCCGTACTGGTAGTGCTCGAAGTAGGCTTCGGTGGTGCCCATCACGCGATAGCCGCGATGGGAATCGCCGAGGGACATGGGGATTGCCCACTTCACTTTCGGATTGTTGGCGAAGTGTTCAAAGCTGTCCCAACGGATGTTGTTGGTAGCGTTGCCGATGCGGAACACCGAATACAGCAGCAGGTTCACCGAGCCCGAACGAGCACCGACGATCAGGTCAGTACCGCTGATGGTGCTGGCGAAACTCGCCTTGGCTTCGGTGCGCACACGCTCGACGGCGAGCAGCAGGCACACCGAAAGAGCAATGGCGAAGGCGGTGAGCAATGCGGTGAAACGGCGGTTGGCCAGGCTGGCCATGGCCAGACGAAACAGATACATCTCAGACCTCGGCGGACGTAGCGGCGCGATTGAGATCGGCCAGGGACAGGTGACGGTCGAACAGCGGCGCCAGGCTCTGGTCGTGGCTGACGAACAACAGACTCGATCCGGCCTCGCGGCACTCGGCAAACAACAGGCGAATGAAGTTCTCGCGGGCATCGTAATCCAGTGCCGACGTCGGTTCGTCGGCGATCACCAGTTCCGGTTGGCCGATCAACGCGCGGGCGGCAGCGACCCGTTGTTGCTGGCCGATGGACAGCGAGTCGGCGCGGCGGCTGAGGATGCTTTCGTCTTTCAGACCCAAGTGCGCGAGCAGGGTGGCGGCGGCCTGATCGACGCTGCCGTGGCGCTGTTTCGCCCGTTGCGCGCGCAGTTTCGAGAAGTGACACGGCAACTCAACGTTCTCGCGCACCGAGAGAAACGGCAACAGGTTGAATTGCTGGAAAATGTATCCGGTGTGATCGACACGAAACGTATCGCGCTTGCCGGCAGACAGTTCGGTCAGCTCCTGGCCGAGCAGGCGAATGCTGCCGCGACCGGGCTTCTGCACCCCGCCAAGCAGGCCGAGCAGAGTGGTCTTGCCGCTGCCGCTGGGGCCTTTGAGAAACAGGGTTTCGCCGGCTTCCAGACGAAACGCCGGGATGTCCAGCAGCGGCGGGTGACCGGGCCAGTTGAAGCCAAGGTCGGAAAGTTCGATGAGTGCTTGGGTCATGGCACCGATTTTCATGAAGTGAACACATAACCCTGTGGGAGCGAGCCTGCTCGCGAAAGCGCTGGGTCAGACACCCACATGTCAGCTGACACGCCGCCTTCGCGAGCAGGCTCGCTCCCACAGGGGATTTCTGTGGATCCTAGAATTTCAGCGCAGCCGACTTGGCCGTCACTTCGGTACCTTGCTGGCCGGTCGCGCTGATCAGTTGTACCTGAATCTTCTGCGTCGCCGGGAAGGTCTTGAAGATGTTCGTCAGGTTCAGCGTGCTCAGCGCGCCCGGTGTGGCGCAGCTGAATTGGTAATGCGCATGGATTTCGCTGTGGTCGTGGTGATGCTCGTGACCGTCCTTGTCCGCTTCATCTTCGTCGTGATCATCGGCGTCCGGCTTGTCGCCGAACAGCGGGCTTTCCAGTTCCTGACTGACCACCTTGCAGCCGGCCGCAGCGGGCAGGCTGAACAGAGCCAATGGTTTTTCCAGTTGCGCCCGAGCGGCAGCGACTTTGGCCTTGTCGGCATCGGACGTGGCGGCGTGTTCAAAACCGACCAGATTCATCGCAGGGCTTTCCAGCTCCAGCTCCAGGGTCTGACCATCCAGCGCGGCGTTCAGCCGACCCACGCCATGTTCGTGGGCGCCGAGGCTGCCGTGCTCATGATCATGATCGTGCTCATCAAACGCATGGGCAGCGGCCAGCGGCAACAGGGCAAACGGCAAAGCGAGCAGCAAACGACGCATGACGGACTCCGAGAAAAATGAAAAGTTTGTTATGTAATCTTATAACGAAAGTCCGCAGAGTGTGCCCGTGCGCTTGAGATTGCGCAAGACATGGCTAAGCACCGCCCGGGATGAGTTCGCGGGCGGTGCTGGGATTGGATGTCATGCTTGCAGAATCAGAAGCCTGCGCCGGGATAGTCGAACCAATAGTGTCCCGAAAGAACATCGTTGATCAGATTTGCGTCGAGCAAGCTCGGCGCATCGCGACTGAAACGCTGTCGCCAAGCCGGAAGCCACCAGTAGTTGATGGCTGTTCCGCGCGGAAATACCACCAGAGTCAGCACCTCCTTATCCATTTTGCCCTGCGTGTAGAGTTGATGACTGCGATCCATCAGGGCCATGTACTGGTCGATTGGCAGTCTGAACATAAGTGCCATGGTAAAGATTTTTTCACTCTGACTGAACGCCGGACTCTGCAGTACCCGCAATGCTTCGCAAGTGTGTGAATTCGGTTGACTCGCTATGCTCTGGCCTTCGGGGGTTGAAAGTATGTCAAAACGATCATCCATGTCTCGCCAGTCGGTCCGGCTATTGCGCTCAAAGTAATCACGAATAACAAGGGTCAGTGGACCTGCAGTTTCCCCGTCAGCGGGACAAGCCGAAAGATCGGCAGGCAACCAGATGCGCCATGCCACGATGAGCAAGAGTGGGGTCATCAATAGGGCGTAGTAACTTCGTTTCATTACAGGGTGCTGTGAGAAAAAGGACACTGTAGATGAATGCTCGATAACCGCCACACTGGACAACGTCGCTTGGCGTTGCACAAGTCCCGTGGGAGCATGCAGGTCAGAAAAATGCAGGAGCGAACTCGATGTTGCGGATACGCGGAACGGTCGGCGAAGTGCCGGTGGATTTGACGGTGGAGCTGGATGACAGCGATTGGGCCAGGCTGGGTTCGGCGCTGAGCGGGCAGGCGCCGGTCGTGCAGTCTGAGGCAGTGGCGTCGGCCCCGGCGGCGAAGCCGGTGAATCAGGATGATGCGCTGTGGCAGGTGGCCAAAGACGTGTTGCGCAACGCCGGGCAACTTAGCGGGCCGGATCTGCTGGATCAGTTGGAGGCGCTCACCGGCAGTGCGGTAGCGGGCAAGCGTCTGCTCGTGCGTCTGCGCCATAGTTCCGATGTGAAAGTGGCGAGCGGCGGGGATACGCCGCTCTATAGCTGGATCGGGTGAGGCCTTAATACAGCGCCGCAAACACTTTGCGACGGTAAGCCGTCACCAACGGATGATCATTGCCCAGCAGCTCGAACACCTGCAGCAAGGTCTTGTGCGGCAAGCCTTCGCCGTAGCTGCGGTTGCGGATGAACAGTTTGAGCAAGGCGTCCAGCGCCGCTTCGTATTGCTGGCGCGCCAGTTGCTGGATCGCCAGTTGGTACACCGCTTCATCGTCCTGTGGATTTTGCGCCAGGCGGCTCTTCAGGTCGGCGGCGTCCGGCAGATCGCGGGCGAGGCCGAGGAACTGGATCTGCGCCTTGGCGCCGGCGAGTGCGGCCTTGTGCTCATCGCTCTTGACCGCGTCGAGCACAGTTTGCGCTTCGCCCAGCTCACCGCGCTCGGTCAGGCAGCGTGCGTAAAGGATCAGCGCTTTGGCGTTGGTATTGTCTTCATTGAGAATGGTCACCAGCACCGCTTCCGCCTCGGCGAAGTGGCCTTCGTCGAACATCGCCTGAGCCTGTTCGAACGGGTCGGCAGCGGCCGGTGGCGGCATCTGCACATGCGGTTCCAGCAGCGCGCGCACGGCGGATTCCGGTTGTGCCCCGGCAAAGCCGTCGACCGGCTGACCGTCCTTGAACAGCACCACGGTCGGCAGGCTGCGAATGCCGAAGCGGGCGACGATGTCCTGCTCGATGTCGCAGTTGACCTTGGCCAGCAGCAACTCGCCCTGATAGCTCTCGGCAATGCCCTGCAGCATCGGCATCAACGCCTTGCACGGCGCACACCATTCGGCCCAGAAATCCACCAGCACCGGTTTGTTGAAGGAGGCTTCGATCACCGACTGGTCGAAATCGGCAGTCGTGGCGTCGAAGATGTACGGCGTTTGCTCACTCATGGGGGATCTCGTCAAAGCGTGGATGGGGCAACTATAAGGCTTGGTGGGGGGTGGCCGGAAGCGGGGCGGGTCGAGAGGTGTGTTGCATGGGCGGACGCCTTCGCGAGCAGGCTCGCTCCCACAGGGGATTTTATGAACGACACAGATCCAGTGTGGGAGCGAGCCTGCTCGCGAAGCTTTTAGCTAGCGCCGTGCATGGTAGAGGCTGACATGTCTGAATTCTTCGGGCTCGGCCAGATCGGGGAGGGTCATCGCCTCCAGCATCTCGATCCGTTCATACAACGGATGACGAAAATCCCGCACCCGTGAATCCGCCACCAGCGCTTCGCGTCCGCGACTGAGAAACGCGTCGAGCAACGGCAGATTGGCGCGGTCATACAACACGTCGGCGACCAGAATCAGATCGAAGCGATCGGCCTCGGCAAAGAAATCCGTCGAGTAGCTCATCTGCACTTCGTTGAGCTCGGCGTTCGCCTTGCACGCGGCGATCGCCAACGGATCGAGATCGCAGGCCACCACTTCCAGCGCTCCGGCCTTGACCGCTGCGATGCCGGCGATCCCGGAACCGGCGCCGAAATCCAGCACGCGCTTGCCGCGCACCCAGTCGGGAAACTGTGCCAGATAACGCGCCACGGCCAAGCCGCTGGCCCAGCAAAAACTCCAATACGGCGGTTCATGCAGGATGCGCTGGGTTTCTTCCTGGCTGAATTCGCGGGCCATGTTGTCGCCGTCGATCAGCCACAGCTGCAAATCAGTGCCCGGCAACGCACAGGCTTTCAGTCTGGCGTCGCCGAGCAATTCCCCCAAGGCCTGTTGCAGGTCGAGCGGTGCTGTCATGGCGCTTTGACGAATTGCAGCTGGCCCAAAGCCTGAGTGGTCGGTTGAGTGATGGTCTGCGACGGCAGGTGCAGAATCAGTTGTCCGGACTGGCTGGCGCGACCGCGCAGCTCAACCCGTGCGCCGGCCGGAAATGCCTCGGGGTTGAAGCGCAGATGAAACGGCAGGATCTGGTTGTTGCCGATCAGGCTGGAACTGGCGAGCAATTGTTGCGGGCGATCCTTTTCATCAATCACCAGCAGCGCCAACTCGACTTCGGCGCCGGTTGGCACGCCTTGCAGGGTGCCGCTCAATTCGCGCTGATGCGCTGGCAGCGGGCCGAGTTCGGCGGCCTCTTTGGCTTTTTTCTGCGCCTGTTGCGGCGCGGGGCCCGGCGTCGGCGGTTGCGGCTTGGGTGCGTCGCTGCCACAGGCCACCAGCAGGCTGAAAAGACTGAGCAGAACGAGCGGACGTAACGGCATTGGAGGCTCCGGCAGAATGAATTCCATGGATCAGACGATCATGCCGTTCTGTATACCGCAAAGCCTATGGCTTGTCTTGCCACGGGGATGCGCTACCATGGCCCTCCCATTTTTTGTTGCCAGCCACCATGCACTGTCCCTTCTGCGGTGCCAACGACACCAAGGTCATCGACTCGCGTCTGGTCGCCGAGGGCGAACAGGTGCGCCGTCGGCGTGAATGCCTGGCCTGCGGCGAACGTTTCACGACGTTCGAGACGGCCGAACTGGTGTTGCCGCGCCTGATCAAAACCGACGGCAGCCGCCAACCGTTCGACGAAGAAAAACTCCGCGCCGGCATGCAACGCGCGCTGGAGAAACGTCCGGTCAGCGTCGAGCGCCTCGAATCCTCTCTGGTTCACATCAAGCACAAGCTGCGCGCCACCGGCGAACGCGAGGTCAAATCCCTCGTGGTCGGCGAGCTGGTGATGGCCGAGCTGCAAAAGCTTGATGAAGTCGCCTATATCCGTTTTGCCTCGGTGTACAAGCGCTTCCAGGACCTCAATGAATTCCGCGAAGAGATCGACCGCCTCGCCCGCGAACCGGTGAAAGAATGACCACCGCCGCCGAGCAGGCGATCCTCGACGCCCATTTCATGGCCCGCGCGCTGGAACTGGCGCGCAAAGGCCACTACACCACCCATCCCAATCCGCGAGTCGGTTGCGTGGTGGTGCGTGACGGCCAGATTGTCGGCGAAGGCTGGCATGAGCGCGCCGGCGAACCCCATGCCGAAGTCCACGCCCTGCGCGCCGCTGGCGAGCAGGCCCGGGGGGCGACGGCTTATGTGACCCTCGAACCTTGCAGCCACCACGGGCGCACGCCGCCGTGTGCCGATGCCTTGGTGACCGCTGGCGTTGCCCGGGTCGTGGCGGCGATGCGTGATCCCAATCCGCAGGTCGCCGGGCGCGGTTTGCAGCGCCTGGCCGAGGCTGGTATTGCCACCGAAAGTGGTGTGCTGGAGGCTGAAGCACGCAAGCTCAATCAAGGTTTTCTGAAGCGCATGGAACATGGCTTGCCGTTCGTGCGGGTCAAGTTGGCCATGAGCCTCGACGGGCGCACGGCGATGGAAAGCGGCGAGAGCCAATGGATCACCGGCCCAGCGGCGCGTTCGGCGGTGCAGCGTTTGCGCGCTGAGGCGGCGGTGGTGCTGACCGGCGCCGATACGGTGCTGGCCGATGGCGCACGCTTGACCGTACGCGCGGACGAACTCGGTCTCGACAGCGAGCAAACTGCGCTGGCCATGAGTCGCCCGCCATTGCGCGTATTGATCGATGGCCGCCTGCGGGTGCCGCTGGATGCGCCGTTCTTCAAGGCCGGGCCGGCGCTGGTGGCCACCTGTGTAGCGGTCGAGGAGCAATACGCCAACGGCCCGGAATGCCTGATCGTCCCGAGTGACGACGGCCAGGTCGATCTGCATCAATTGCTCATCGAACTGGCCAACCGTGGCACCAACGAGGTGCTGGTCGAGGCCGGGCCGCGTCTGGCCGGTGCCTTTGCGCAACTGGGGCTGGTCGACGAATTCGTGATCTTCATTGCCGGCAAATTCCTCGGCTCCACGGCGCGTCCGCTGCTCGACTGGCCGCTGGCGCAGATGAAAGATGCGCCGGAGCTGAAAATCACTGAAATCCGCGCGGTGGGCGATGACTGGCGAGTCACTGCGATCCCTGTCCCTTCGGCCCGCGTATAATTCCCGGCCATTGCGTTAGCGCTGGCCTCGTTCTCAAGGAGAACCCCATGTTCACCGGCATCATCGAATCCATCGGCAGTATCCGCGCACTGACCCCAAAGGGCGGTGATGTACGGGTGCACGTCGCAACCGGCAAGCTCGATATGAGTGACGTCAAACTCGGCGACAGCATCGCGGTCAACGGCGTTTGCCTGACCGCAGTCGAGTTGCCGGGCGACGGCTTTGCCGCCGACGTCAGCCGCGAAACCCTCGATTGCACCGCCATGAATGACCTGAAAAGCGGCAGCCCGGTCAATCTGGAAAAAGCCCTGACCCCGACCACTCGCCTTGGCGGGCATCTGGTCAGCGGTCACGTCGACGGCGTCGGTGAAGTGGTCTCGCGCAGCGACAATGCCCGCGCCGTGGAATTTCGCATCCGCGCGCCGAAAGAGCTGGCCAAGTACATCGCCCACAAAGGCTCGATCACCGTCGACGGCACCAGCCTGACCGTGAACGAAGTCGATGGCGCCGAATTCATGCTGACGATCATTCCGCACACCCTCAGCGAAACCATCATGGCTTCATACAAGCCGGGCCGCCGGGTGAATCTGGAAGTCGACCTGCTGGCGCGTTATCTGGAGCGTCTGCTGCTGGGCGACAAGGCCGCCGAGAAGACCGCCGGCAGCACCATCACCGAAAGCTTTCTGGCCCAAAACGGCTACCTCAAATAATTCAAAAGAAGGGGGTGCCTTGTGGCGCTCAATAGCATCGAAGAACTGGTTGAAGACATCCGCCAAGGCAAGATGGTCATCCTCATGGATGACGAAGACCGCGAGAACGAAGGCGACCTGATCATGGCCGCCGAATGCTGCCAGGCCGAACACATCAACTTCATGGCCAAGCACGCCCGTGGCCTGATCTGCATGCCGATGAGTCGCGAGCGCTGCGAACTGTTGAAGCTGCCGCTGATGGCGCCGCGCAACGGTTCCGGTTTCGGCACCAAGTTCACCGTTTCGATCGAAGCTGCCGAAGGCGTGACCACCGGCATCTCCGCCGCTGACCGCGCGCGCACCGTGCAAGCGGCTGCCGCCAAAGACGCCAAGGCTGAAGATATCGTCAGTCCGGGCCACATCTTCCCGCTGATGGCGCAGGCTGGCGGCACCCTCGCTCGCGCCGGCCACACCGAAGCCGCTTGCGACCTCGCGCGCATGGCCGGTTTCGAGCCGAGCGGAGTGATCTGCGAAGTGATGAACGACGACGGCACCATGTCCCGTCGCGCTGAACTCGAAGCATTCGCCGCCGAACACAACATCAAGATCGGCACCATCGCCGACCTGATCCACTACCGGATGATCCACGAACGTACCGTTCAGCGGATTGCCGAGCAGCCGCTGGACAGCGAACTGGGCCAATTCAACCTGGTGACCTATCGTGATTCGGTGGAAGGCGACGTGCACATGGCTCTGACGCTGGGCACTGTCTGCGCTGAAGAACCAACGCTGGTTCGCGTGCACAACATGGACCCGCTGCGCGATCTGCTGATGGTCAAGCAACCGGGCCGCTGGAGTCTGCGCGCCGCCATGGCTGCGGTCGCCGAGGCCGGCAGCGGTGTGGTGCTGCTGCTCGGTCACCCGCTTGATGGTGACGTGCTGCTGGCGCATATCCGTGAAACCGGTGAGCAGGCAGCGCCGAAAAAACCGACCACCTACAGCATTGTCGGTGCCGGTTCGCAGATCCTGCGTGACCTCGGCGTGCGCAAAATGCGCTTGATGTCGGCACCAATGAAATTCAATGCGATATCCGGTTTCGATCTGGAAGTTGTAGAATACGTGCCCTCCGAATAATGACCGGCTGTTTCCGGACTCCGATTCGCGGCAAATAATCACTGAGGGGCGCGTAGCAGACGCGTCCCGGCTCTTTAAGAGAACTGACGAATGACCCTGAAGACCATCGAAGGTACCTTCATCGCCCCCAAAGGCCGCTACGCTCTGGTAGTAGGCCGCTTCAACAGCTTCGTGGTTGAAAGCCTGGTCAGCGGTGCCGTTGATGCCCTGGTTCGCCACGGCGTGAGCGAAAGCGACATCACCATCATCCGCGCACCGGGCGCCTTCGAAATCCCGCTGGTTGCGCAGAAAGTCGCCCAGAAAGGCGAGTTCGCAGCGATCATCGCCCTTGGCGCGGTCATTCGTGGCGGTACTCCGCACTTCGAATACGTGGCTGGCGAGTGCACCAAAGGCCTGGCCCAGGTCTCCATGGAATTCGGCGTACCGGTCGCGTTCGGCGTGCTGACCGTCGACTCCATCGAGCAAGCCATCGAACGTTCCGGCACCAAGGCCGGTAACAAAGGTGCCGAAGCTGCCCTGTCCGCTCTGGAAATGGTCAGCCTGCTGGCGCAGTTGGAGGCCAAGTGATTAGCGACGAAAGCGATCGTTTCAACCCGCGCGATCCGAAACCTGCGGATGCCGGCAAGCCGTCGAAGAGCGCCAAGCGTCGCGAAGCCCGTCAGCTCGCGACTCAAGCGCTGTACCAGTGGCACATGGCCCGGCAATCGCTGAACGAGATCGAAGCGCAGTTTCGCGTTGATAACGATTTCACCGATGTCGACGGTGCCTACTTCCGTGAAATCCTTCACGGGGTTCCGCAGTTCAAGACCGAAATCGACACTGCCCTGACGCCTTGCCTGGATCTGGCGATCGAAGAGCTCGACCCGGTTGAACTGGCGGTTCTGCGCCTGTCGACCTGGGAACTGCTCAAGCGCGTCGACGTGCCTTACCGCGTTGTGATCAACGAAGGTATCGAACTGGCCAAAGTGTTCGGTTCGACCGACGGCCACAAGTTCGTCAACGGCGTGCTCGACAAGCTGGCCCCGCGCCTGCGTGAAGCTGAAGTGAAGGCGTTCAAGCGCTGATCGGCGCTTGAATACTTTTTCTCGGCCATGGGCGAGTTTGAGCTGATCCGCAATTTCTTCGCCGCCGCGCCTTGTGCGCAGGGCGGCGAAGGCGTTGCTCTGGGGATCGGCGACGACTGCGCCTTGCTGGCGGTTCCCGCTGGGGAACAGCTGGCGGTTTCTACCGATACGCTGGTGGCCGGTGTGCATTTCGCCGACCCCTGCGATCCGTTTCTGCTCGGTCAGCGCTCGCTGGCCGTCGCGGTCAGTGACCTGGCCGCCATGGGCGCCGCGCCCGTTGCCTTTACCCTTGCCCTGACCTTGCCGACGGTGACTGCCGATTGGCTGCAAGCCTATGCCCGGGGTTTGAACCGCATGGCGCAAAGCTGCGGCGTCGCGCTGGTCGGCGGCGATACCACACGCGGACCGTTGAGCCTGACGGTCACCGTGTTCGGCCGCGTACCCGCTGGCCAGGCCTTGACCCGCAGCGGTGCGCAGGCCGGTGATCTGCTCTGCGTCGGCGGCGAACTGGGCAATGCCGCCGGCGCCTTGCCGCTGGTATTGGCCCAACGTGATGCCGAAGCGCATATCGCCCAGCCGCTGCTCGAGCATTACTGGTCGCCACAACCACAACTGGCCCTCGGTCAGGCGCTGCGCGGCAAGGCTACGGCGGCACTGGATATCTCCGACGGCCTGCTCGCCGATTGCGGGCATATCGCGCTGGCGTCGAAGGTGCGACTTGAGATTGAACGCGAGCGTGTACCGTTGTCGGATGCTTTAGTCGCGTTTCTCGGCCAGCGCGGTGCCGAGCGCGCGGCATTGAGCGGTGGTGATGATTACGTACTGGCCTTCACCTTGCCGTCCGCCGAGTTGCCGGCACTGTTGGCCGACGGCTGGCCGATCCATGTGATCGGGCGAGTGCTGCCGGGCCAGGGCGTGCTGCTGCTGGACCGCGACGGGCACGACATCACTCCGCAGATTCGCGGCTACCAACATTTTCAGGAGACACCGTGACAGATCACCCGAAACAGGTCCCTGCCGAATTCGTGCCTCCCTCGGTCTGGCGCAATCCGTGGCATTTCCTCGCGTTCGGCTTCGGCTCCGGCACCTTGCCAAAAGCGCCGGGCACGTGGGGCTCGCTGGTGGCGCTGCCGTTCATTCCGCTGTGGCAGATGCTGCCCGACTGGGGCTACTGGCTGATGCTCGGCATCACCATGCTGTTCGGCTTCTGGCTGTGCGGCAAAGTCGCTGACGATTTGCGCGTGCACGACCACGAAGGCATTGTCTGGGACGAAATGGTCGGCATGTGGATCACCCTGTGGCTGGTGCCGGAAGGCTGGTACTGGTTGCTCGCGGGTTTTCTGGTGTTCCGCTTCTTCGATATCCTCAAGCCGTGGCCGATCCGCTGGATCGACAAGCACGTGCATGGCGGCGTCGGCATCATGCTCGACGACGTGCTGGCCGGTGTGTTCGCCTGGCTGGCGATGCAAGGGCTGGTATGGGCATTCGCCTGATTCGACTCACGTGAGGAACCACGCAATGCTGCGACGCGGGTTGGCGCTGCTGCTTCTGGCTCTGCTGGGCACGTTCGCCCACGCGCAGGCCGCCGCGCCTGTGCCTGGGGTGATCCATCTGGCCAGCGAAGACTGGGAGGATTACACCGCCGCCGATGGTCACGGTCTGGCCTGGGACGTGTTGCGCAAAGTGTTCGAGCCGGCCGGGGTCAAGCTGGACATCCGCACGGTGCCGTACACCCGTTCGATCGGGCTGGTGCAGTTGAAGGAAGTCGACGCGCTGGTCGGCTCCTACCGCGACGAAGCCGAGCATGTGCTGTACCCGCAATCGAAGTTCGATTCTGATCACATCTACGCGCTGGGCCTGGCCAGCAGCCCGCCGCCGACCCAGGCGACCCTGGGCAAATATCGGTTGGCCTGGGTGCGCGGCTACCGCTACGAAAACTACTTGCCGAACATCCAGCGCTTCAACCAGATCGAACGGCGCACCGGCATTCTGCTGATGCTCAAGCAGGGCCGGGCGGATTACTACATCGATGCGCTGACCGAGATTGAAGCGGTCGTGCGCGATGCCGCGGATCCGGCGCAGTATCGCTATTCGCATCTGACTGAGTTGCCGCTGTTTCTCGGTTTCGCCGATACCCCACAGGCTCGCGCGTTGATGGCGCTGTATGACCGCCGCATGGCGGAGCTGGTCAAGAGCGGAGAGTTGAAGCCGGTCTTCGAGAGGTGGCAGCAGCCGTATCCGTTTGATCCAAAATGATCACAATGTCCTGTGGGAGCGCATGGCAACTGTCATCAAACTTTTTGATGGTTATGCCCGATAATTCAGCCTAAGCGTCCACAGGAACCTGCTGTTACAATGCCCGCCTGCGAATTTTCAGTCTTCTAGATCAGGAGCACATCGGTGCCTGTCGTCTTCGTCGCCGCTTCCAAGCTGCCAACGCCTTTTGCGCAATTCACCATGCACGGCTTTCTCGATGAGAGCACCGGGCGTGAGCACGTCGTGCTGAGCCTCGGTGAAATTGCCGATGGCGCCCCGGTACTCGGTCGCCTGCATTCCGAATGCCTGACCGGCGATGCCTTGTTCAGCCAGCGTTGCGACTGCGGCTCGCAACTGGAAGCCGCGTTGCAGGCGATCGCCCGCGAAGGCCGGGGCGTGCTGCTGTATCTGCGTCAGGAAGGGCGCGGCATCGGTCTGCTGAACAAGATCCGCGCTTACGAGTTGCAGGACGGCGGCGCCGATACCGTGGAAGCCAACGAGCGTCTGGGCTTTGCCGCCGATCAGCGCGACTACGCGATGTGCCTGCCGATGCTCGAACATTTGGGCGTGAAATCCCTGCGCCTGATGACCAACAACCCGCGCAAGGTCAAAGCGCTGACCGACATGGGCATCGTCGTCGCCGAGCGCGTGCCGCTGCACACCGGGCACAATCCGCACAACAAACTCTATCTGGCGACCAAGGCCAGCAAGCTCGACCACATGATGGGCAACGAGCATCAGGGCGAGGTCGACCGCGCGTGACCCGTGGCCAGGTGCGGCGGCGGTTGTCGGTGGCCTGGTGGCAATACCTGGCGCTGGCGCTGTTGCCGCTGTTCGTGCTCAACGCGCTGTTCGGTGAAGGCCAGGGCCTGCTGCCAGTGCTGGCAATGCCTTTGTTCATCGCCGGCGTCGCCTCGATGTTTGTCAGCCTGAAGTATTTCGCCCGCTACAAACACGCCCTGATCGCCACGCAAAAAGCCCTCGATACCGCCGAAGAACCCGCCGCCTGGATTGCCCTTGCGGCGCGTCGGCGTACGGCGTTGCTGGTAGCGTCCTTGCCGGCCTGGATTGGCGCACTGGCGGTATTCGTCGGCCTCGAAGCCGTGCCGTTGATGTTGCTGGCGCTGTCCACCGCCGTGCTGTTCTACCTCTATCATATTCCGCGTCAACTCGGCTGATGCATCGCCTGTGGCTGGCGGTTCTGCTGCTCGCCCTGAGCAGCCCGGCGCTGGCCGCACTGCGTGTGGTCAGCCTCGCCCCCTCACTGTCTGAAATCGTCGTTGAACTGGATTCCGCTGACCTGCTGGTCGGCGTACTGGATGCGGGCGAGCGGCCGGCGGCGATAGCGGATGTTCCATCAGTGGGCCGCTACGGCCAGCTCGACATGGAGCGCTTGCTCAGCCTGAAACCGGATTTGCTGCTGCTCTGGCCCGGTAGCGTCGGCGCGGGGCAGCGTGATCAGCTCAAGCGCCTGAACATTCCGACCTTCGTCGCCGAGCCGCATACGTTGGCGCAACTCGCGGCGCAGATCGAAGCCATTGCCGAACAGCTCGGGCGTCCTGAACGCGGGGCGCAACGAGCGGCCGAATTGCGCAAGCAACTGGATGACCTTCGTCAGCGTTATCGTCGTGATGTGCCGCTGCGGGTGTTTTATCAAGTCTGGGACAAACCGCTGTATACCATCGGTGGCGGTCAGATCATCAGCGATGCGCTTGAGGTGTGCGGCGCGCGCAATGTCTTCGCCGAGCTGAATCTGCCGGCGCCGCAGGTGAGTATCGAGGCGGTACTGCAGCGTGATCCGGAAGTGATTGTCGCCGGTGATCAGGCGCAGCTAGGGGCGTGGAAGACCTGGCCGCAGGTGGCGGCGGTCAGGCAGGGGAGACTGCTATTGGTCAGTGACAAAGGCCTTGAGCGACCGAGCGGGCAGATGATCAGCGCCACCGCCAAACTATGCCAATTGATCGCGCCGGATCGGTAGACCGCATCGCCTGTATTCGCGAGCAGGCTCGCTCCCACACTGGATTTTCGCTGAAAACAAACTGTGTGGCCGCACTCAGTCTACTGTGGGAGCGAGCCTGCTCGCGAAGAGGTCAGCCAGCCAATACAAATCTCAGCTCAGAGTTCAGGGGTCCACGTCACCCCGAACATCCACGCCCGACCTTCCTCGCGATAGCCATACTGCGCGCCGTCATAGCTGTAATTCGCCCGGCTGTAGCCCTTGTCCAGCAAGTTATCCACCTTCAGATCCAGCTTGATCTCACGGTTCAGCGCCCAACTGCTGCGCAGTCCAAGCGTGCCGTAGCCGCCCAGCGACTGGGTGTTGTTCAAGTCGTCGTAACTGCCGCTGACCAATTGCCAACTGGCGCCGAGTCCCAAGCGATCAAACTGCCGATCCAGATCCCAACTGGCCGTGCGCCGCGCCCGTCGCGCCAGCGTATGCCCGGTATCGCGATCACGTGGATCAATGATCGCTACGCCAAGATTGCTCTGCCAGCCAAACAGCTCGTGCTTCAGTGCCGCTTCAAAGCCATTGATCCGCGCTGACGCAACGTTCTGTGGGCGTGAGTTGCTGCCGAAGATGATCGCGTCTTCCAGGTCGGTACGGTAAATCGAGGCTTCCAGCCGCGCGCTGTCGCTCAACTGGCTGCGCCATTGCAGTTCGTAGCTTTTCGAAGTTTCCGGTTTCAGGTCGGGATTGCTGAAATCCGGGTAGTACAGGTCGTTGAAGGTCGGCGCGCGGAAACCTTCGCTGTAGCTCAGCAGCACGTCGTTGTCCGGGTTCAGCGGCAGGGTGAAGGTGCCGCTCCAGGTGTTCTGGCTGCCGAACTGCTGGTTGTCGTCGTGGCGCAGGCCGATCTCGGTGGAGAAGCTGTCGGCCTGATAGCGATGCTGGATGAACGCTGCGCGATTCCAGCGGCTGTCCTCGTCAAACGCAGTGCTGCTGTTGACCCGGTCTTCGTACCAGTCGCCGCCCAGAATCAGGCTGTTGCGAGCGTCCAGCGTCAGGTCGTTCTGCCAGTTCACCGAGTCGCGATAAGTGTTGAACACCGTGCGCTCGTCGCTGAGCTTGTCGAAGGTCTTTTCGCGGTTTTCGCTGTGGCCGAATTCAATGCGGGTTTTCCAGGTTTCGTTGACCCGCGCATCGACATAACTGCTGATGCTGCTGACATTGAAATCACTGTATGGCTGCTGTTGCACCGACTCGAAAGTGTCCATGTCGAAGCGGCCGAACGGGTTGTCGAATTCGCTCCTGCCACGGTTATCCAGCAGATTGGCGCCGACTTCGACGTCATCGGTCAGCGCGTGGCTGAGGCTCAGGCTCAGGGATTTGTTGCGGTAGGCGTCATGGTCGCTGTCGCTTGGATACGACTCGTGGGTACGGTCGATTCCGGCCGTTTCGTCGAGGCTGGCGCCGAGGTTGAAGCGGGTTTTCTCGTCGCCGCCGGACAAGCCGAGGCTGCGTTCCCATGTCTGCTGACTGCCAAAGCCCAGATGCAGGCGTGGCTGCAAGCCTTGCTCGGTGCCGCGCCGGGTGAAGATCTGGATCACCCCGCCAATCGCGTCGCTGCCGTAAATCACCGAGCGTGAACCGCGCAGCACTTCGACGCGCTCGATCTGCTCGATGTTCAGATGTTGCAGGTTGCTGTCGCCGGAAGTCGAGTTACCGATGCGCTGGCCATCGACCAGCACCAGGCTCTGCGCCGATTGCGTGCCGCGAATGTAGATCCCCGGCAGACTGCCGCGCCCGCCGGTCTGCGCCACTTGCACGCCGGGCACGCGCCGCAGCAGATCGGGCACGTCGCTTGGTTGCAGGCGATCGATGTCTTCGCGGGTGAACACGGTGTTGGCGGCGCTGCTGTCGTTGCGCGCTTCGACCTGACGATTGGCGCTGATCAGCGTGTCCGGCAGCTTCAGCGCCTGATCGCGTTCGAATGTATCGGCAAGGGCGCTGGCGGTTGGCAGCAGGAGGAAGGGCAGGGCGAGGCGCGAGAGGTTCATGGACAGTCCAACGGGAGTTTCAGGTGTACACAAATCAAATGTGGGAGCGAGCCTGCTCGCGAAGGCGGTGTATCAGTCAGTTCGTCTTTGACTGACAGTCCGCTTTCGCGAGCAGGCTCGCTCCCACAAGGGTATTGCGTTTATTGGGCGAGCAATGCCAGGCGCTGGCGAATCGACGCTTCGATCCCGGCCTCATCCAGCCCGCACTCGGCAAGCATCTGCGCCGGTTTCGCATGCTCGACGTAAATGTCCGGCAAGCCCAGATGCAGCATCGACTTGAGAATGTTCTCGCGGGCGAGGAATTCGCTGACCGCGCCGCCGGCGCCACCCATGATTGCGTTCTCTTCGATGGTCACCAGCAACTCGTGGTTGCCGGCGATCTCGCGTACCAGCGCTTCATCCAGCGGTTTGACGAAACGCATGTCGACCACGGTGGCGTCGAGCTTCTCGGCGACTTTCAAGGCTTCGCTCAGTTGCACGCCGAACACCAGCATGGCGACCTTGCTGCCCTGACGACGAACGATGCCCTTCCCGATTTCGATCGCTTCGAGATCTTTTTCGATGACAGCATTCGGGCCGCTGCCGCGTGGGTAACGGACCGCCGCCGGGCCGTTGTAGAGGTGGCCGGTGGTGAGCATTTTGCGCAATTCGTTTTCATCGCTCGGGGTCATGATGACCATGCCCGGGATGCAGCGCAGGTACGACAGGTCGTAGCTGCCAGCGTGGGTCGGGCCGTCTTCGCCGACCAGGCCGGCACGGTCGATGGCGAACAGCACGTCGAGGTTCTGCACGGCGACGTCGTGTACCAGTTGGTCGTAGCCGCGTTGCAGGAACGTCGAATAGATCGCCACCACCGGTTTCGCACCTTCGCAGGCCATGCCGGCAGCGAAAGTGACCGCGTGCTGCTCAGCAATCGCCACGTCGAAATAACGCTCGGGGAAGCGCTCGCTGAACGCCACCAGATCCGAGCCTTCCTTCATCGCCGGGGTAATTCCGACCAGACGAGCGTCAGCCGCCGCCATGTCACACAGCCACTCGCCAAACACCGCCGAATACTTCGGCCCGCTGACGGCTTTCGGCGCAGCGGCGGGGGCGTCCAGTGGTTCGAGTTTGGTGATGGCGTGGTAACCGATCGGGTCGACTTCCGCCGGGGCGAAGCCTTTGCCTTTCTTGGTGACGATGTGCAGGAACTGCGGGCCTTTGAGATCGCGCATGTTGCGCAGGGTGGCGATCAAGGTGGGCAGATCGTGGCCGTCGATCGGGCCGATGTAGTTCCAGCCCAGCTCTTCGAACAGGGTGCCGGGGACCAGCATGCCCTTGGCATATTCTTCGGTGCGACGGGCGATTTCCCACGCGCCGGGCAGGCGCGAAAGGACTTTCTTGCTGCCCTCGCGCATGCTCGCGTAGGTGCGGCTGGACAGGATCTTCGCCAGATAATTCGACAACCCGCCGACGTTGCGCGAGATCGACATATCGTTGTCGTTGAGGATCACCAGCATGTTGGCGTTGACTTCCGGCGCATGGTTGAGCGCCTCGAAAGCCATGCCGGCGGTCAGCGCACCGTCGCCGATCACGGCGATAGCCTTGCGATCGCTATCCTGCAGACGGGCGGCAATGGCCATGCCCAGCGCAGCGCTGATCGAGGTGCTGGAGTGCCCGACGCCGAAGGTGTCGTACTCGCTCTCGGAGCGGCGCGGGAACGCGGCAATGCCGTCCTTCTGACGCAGGCTGGCCATGCGCTCGCGGCGACCGGTGAGGATCTTGTGCGGATACGCCTGATGCCCGACGTCCCACAGCAGACGGTCGTCCGGGGTGTCGAAGACGTAATGCAGCGCGATGGTCAGCTCGATCACGCCCAGGCCGGCACCGAAATGCCCACCGGTCTGGCCGACCGTGTAGAGCAGTTCCAGGCGCAACTCATCGGCCAGGGTTTCCAGCTCGGCTTCGCCTAACCGGCGCAGGCCGTCCGGCGTGTTCGCGCGGTCGAGCAGGGGCGTGGTCGGGCGCTTGCGGGGAATCTCATGAAACGTCGTGGGCATCAGGCGAATCGTTATAGGTATAAAAGATGCGGCAGTTTACCTGATGCATCGCCCCCTGCCCACGCGTTGGTCTTTTTTGGCCGATACGCCGTCAGTTGCGTCGCTCGACGATATACCGCGCCAGCTCGCGCAACGGCTCGGCGGCCGCGTCAAACGGTCGCAGCGCCTGCAAGGCCTGATCGCGCAGTTCCAGAGCGTAGGCCTTGGCGGCGTCGAGGCCGAGCAGCGCCGGGTAGGTTGGCTTGTCGCGGGCAATGTCGGCGCCCTGGCGTTTGCCGAGGGTCGCGGTATCGCTTTCCACGTCGAGGATGTCGTCCTGCACCTGAAAGGCCAGGCCGATGGCCTGTGCATAAGTCTGCAAAGCCTGAAGCTGATCAGGCTGGGCGCGGCCGCTGGCCAGGGCACCAAGCTTGACGCTGACCTCAATCAGCGCGCCGGTCTTGTGCCGGTGCATCTGCTCGAGGGCCGTTTGATCGAGCTTGAGACCGACCGAACCGAGATCGATGGCTTGGCCGCCGACCATGCCCGCCGGACCGGCTGCATGGGCCAGCGCCGTGACCATCTGCAGACGGATGTCGCTGCTGCAATCGCTCAGGCGCGGATCGAGCAGGGCGCTGAAGGCCAGGCTCTGCAAGCCGTCACCGGCGAGGATCGCGCAGGCTTCGTCGAATTTCTTGTGGGTCGTCGGCTGGCCGCGACGCAGATCGTCATCGTCCATCGCCGGCAAATCGTCGTGCACCAGCGAGTAGGCGTGGATCAACTCGACCGCACACGCCGCGCCGCTGGCCTGTTCAGCCTTTGCGCCGAGGGCTTCGCACGCCGCGTAAGCCAGCAACGGGCGCACGCGCTTGCCGCCGTTCATCACGCTGTAGCGCATCGCTTCGTAGAGCCGCGCCAGTTCCGGCAGCGGCGCGTTGAACAGCGTTTCCAGCGCCGCGTTGACCCGGGCCTGACTGCTCGCCGAATACGCCGCGATCATTCTGGCTCATCCGCGTCGAAGGGTTCCTCGGCGAGCTCGCCATCGCGCTCCAGCAGCACCTGCACTTTCTGCTCGGCCTGGGCCAGCGCCGCCTGGCAGTCACGGGTCAGGCCGATGCCCTGCTCGAAAGCGGTCAGCGAGTCTTCTAGCGACAATTCACCGTTCTCCAGACGCTCGACCAGTGTTTGCAGGTCGGCGAGGGATTGTTCGAAATCCAGTGCAGCTTTTTTGCGGGCCATGGCGGCAAATTCCGGTAGACGTTAAACCGGCGCGACACTAGCAGATAGGGGGGGTATGGGCAAATGAGCGGGCCGTCGCCAAGCCTCTCCATAACGGTCGGCGAGTCAATCCGGATAGTTGATTTTGTAACGCGTACTGCGTCCGCCGCCCGGCAGGCGTTGCAGGCAGCCCTTGTCCAGCAACTCCGCCAGATGCCGCGTCGCGGTGGCTTTGGATACTTTCGCAACCGCTTGATATTGCCCTGCGCTGAGGCCCTGTTCGAAACCGCGCTCACCGCCATCGAGCAAGCGATTGAGCACTTTGATCTGCTCCGCTGAAAGGTCGGATTCGCGGTGCGCCTGCCAGAAGCGAGTCTTGCCCAACACCGAATCTATCCGGGTGATGGCTTGCTGCAGGCTGCGCAGCAGTGTCTGCAAAAACCAGCTCAGCCATTCGGTGATATCGAGCGTGGCCTTTTGGCTCGACTCCAGAATCCGGTAATAGCCGGCGCGATCCTCGAGAATGCTTGCGGACATCGCGTAGAAGCGGATCGCCTGCGCTTCGCCTTGCGCCAGCGCCAGATCGGTGATTGTGCGGGTCAGACGACCGTTGCCGTCGTCGAAAGGGTGCAGAGTGACAAACCAGAAATGCGCGATGCCTGCGCGTAACAGCGGATCCAGCGAAACCTGATCGCGGCTGGCTTCGAACCAGCTCAAAAAACGCTCAATTTGCTGTTCCAGCCCTTGGCGCGGTGGCGCCTCAAAGTGAACCGTTGGCCGGTCGAGTCGTCCGGACACCACCTGCATCGGTTCGTCGCCGCGCAAGGTACCGACGAGTATTGGCCGCGCGCTGAACATCGCTTCCTCGGCGGGGAAAAGCCAGGTGTGCCATTCCAGCAATCGGGCCAGGGTCAGCGGCTCGTCGAAGCCATGGGTGGCATCGAGCATCAATTGCGCCAAGCCCTCGCTACGCTGGCTGACGCTATCGCGATCAACCCATTCCAGACCCAGGCGCCGGGCCAGAGAAGAACGCACGGAGCCGACATTCAGTTGCTCACCTTCGATGGCGGAGGAGGTGACGATGTTCTGAAGCAACGCATCGAGCTCGCTCTGTGCGCTCATCGAATCGCCCACTGAGCCGGCCATTCCCAAGAGTCGGCCCTGCGTCTGCACGCACTCGCGCAGCAGCGGGGCGAGGCGCTCTGCTTGCCAGTTGAAGTCGGGCCAATCGGGTTGTTGCCAGATCCAGTGTGCGGTCATTGATCACCTGTCATAGAAGCGTGAGCCGAATAAAAACGCTATTCGGCTCATTTGGTGAGCCGAATATGCCGGCTATTCGGCTCATCGTCTACCCGGATGGCGAGAGTCCTACAGCAATCACACATGTATCCGATTGTTAAAAAACTGCCGAATCGCTACTCTTCGCGGCTTCTACGGCCCCGACAGTTGCGGGGTATTCAGACGAAACGCAGTTCACCGCTGTGAAGTACCGAGGATCGGGTGCAAGGTTTCGTTCAAGGCATGGCAGGAGGCGTCACATGCGTTCATTTCTTTTGCTGCTGATCGGCCTCGCCTGCGCGCCTGCGCTGTGGGCCGCGCCGACTGCGCAGTTGTCCGAGCCGGTCGGCGGTTGGCGTTATCACGGCCTGCTCGATCGTTCGGAAAATCCGCAGGTCGCCTACCCGACGCCGCCGATCGATCGCGGCATTCAGCGCAATCGCACGATGATCCAGGGCCAGCTCAAAGCCCTCGGGCACATGCGTCCGCCGCACAGCCTCGCCGTCAACGGCAATCCATTGAATCTGTACACCGATGACCAGGGGCGTTTTGCCCGGCCTTACGTCTTCGGCGCCGGCTCCAACAGCGTCGAAGTGATCAGCGCCGAGGGCCAGTCGCTCAAGCGCGTGCAATTTTATGAAGCAAATAATCTGCGCACGCCGGCGAAGATTCGTCTTGTCTTGGGATGGGACGACCCGAAAGCCGAGCTGGATCTGCATATTGTCACCCCCGACGGTCAGCATGCCTTTTGGGCACGGCCGGCGCTGAGCAATGGCGGCGGCCTCGACCCGGATGGTGTCGACGGCCCCGGCCCGGAAATGTTCACCATGACCGCGCCGCTGCACGGCACGTATCTGGTCTACGTCAACTATTGGGGCAACTACGGCGATGGTGGCTATAACTTCGAGGAAACCAGTAATCAGAACGAGGTGATCACCTCGCAGATCACCCTGGTGCTCAACGAAAACACCGTCGACGAAAAACGCGAAACCTTCATCGTGCCCCTGCGGGC
>NZ_RCNZ01000117.1:0-30695 GCF_004307525.1 Pseudomonas sp. Sample_21
TCCGAAACCCCAATTGCGAAAGCAGTTGGGGTTTTGTTTTGCCTGCGAGAAAGTTCTTACAGCCTTCGCAGACCTCGTCCGGCTGTCACAGCCGGCCGACAATGCTAAGGTTCTGCCTCGGCTTTAGCGATTTTCCAAGGAATCCATATGTCGGACGCCCAGTCCCTCAACGCTGCATTCATGGTGGTTCAGAGTAACAGTCTCGATGAGCTGCGCAGCCTTGTGGTCAGCATCATGCGGCGCTATCCACTCGCACCCTTGGAGAACGAAATCGCTTTGGTACAAAGCAACGGCATCGCCCAATGGCTCAAACTGGCATTGGCCGAGGATCCCGAAGACGACGACCTTGGCGGTTGCGGAATCGCTGCGGCGATTGACGTTCAACTACCCGGCAGTTTCATGTGGCAGCTCTATCGCATGGTATTGGGACGAGAAGAGATTCCGGCGAAATCCCTGCTCGATAAGGCTCCGCTGACCTGGCGCATGATGCGCCTCTTGCCACAGGTAATCGATCGCCCCCACTTCGAGCCGCTGCAACGCTTCCTTACCCATGACAGCGATCTGCGCAAGCGCTATCAATTGTCAGAGCGTCTGGCCGACCTGTTTGACCAATATCAGGTCTACCGGGCCGACTGGCTGGAAGATTGGGCGGAAGGCCGCCACCAACTGCGCAATGTGCGAGGTGAAATCAAACCTCTGCCACCGACCAGTTGCTGGCAGGCCGAGTTGTGGCGAGCGCTGCTGGATGACGTCGGCGAACAAGGCATGGCGCAGAGTCGTGCCGGCGTGCATCAACGCTTCATGGAACGCATCAACACTCTTGATGAGGCTCCGGCTTCACTGCCACCGCGTGTGATCGTTTTTGGTATTTCTTCGCTACCCGCGCAGGTACTTGAAGCGCTCGCCGGTCTGGCACGTTTTAGCCAGGTATTGCTTTGCGTACACAACCCCTGTCGCCATCACTGGGCCGATATCGTCGCCGACAAGGATCTGCTGCGGCATCAATACAAGCGGCAACAACGCAAAAGCGGGATGCCAGTGGTACTTGACGCCGAGACCCTGCATCAGCACGCGCATCCGTTGCTGGCCGCTTGGGGCAAGCAAGGTCGCGACTATATCAACCTGCTCGACAGCTACGACGACCCCAACAGCTACCGCGCAGCCTTTCGTGACGGCCGCATCGACCTGTTCAGCGAAGTCCAGCCCCGCAACATGCTTAATCAGCTGCAGGATGACATTCTTGAGTTACGCCCCCTCAACGAGACACGCGAACTCTGGCCAGCGGTCGATGCAACCCAAGACCATTCAATACGTTTTCACATCGCCCACAGCGCCCAGCGCGAAGTCGAAATCCTGCACGATCAACTCCTGGCGCGTTTCAGCGCTGACCCGGCTCTACGCCCACGGGACGTGATCGTGATGGTCCCGGATATCGACAGCTATGCCCCGCATATCCGCGCGGTTTTCGGTCAGCTCGATCGATTTGACCCGCGCTTCATTCCTTTCACTTTGGCGGACCAGGGCCAGCGTGGACGTGATCCGTTGCTAATCGCGGTCGAACATTTGCTCAAATTGCCGGACAGTCGTTTCCCGGTCAGTGAGATCCTCGACCTGCTCGATGTCCCGACCCTGCGTGCGCGATTTGGCGTAGAAGAACGCGACCTGCCAACTTTGCATCGCTGGATCGAAGGCGCCGGCGTGCGTTGGGGCATGAGTGCCGAGCAACGGGCCGGTCTCGGTTTGCCGGAGGAACTGGAGCAGAACAGCTGGCATTTCGGCCTGCGCCGAATGCTGCTGGGCTACGCCGTCGGCAGTGCCGACGCATGTGCAGGTATCGAGCCTTACGACGAAATTGGTGGGCTTGATGCTGCCCTGATCGGTCCACTGGTGGCTCTGCTGGATGCCCTGGAAATCGCTCATCGGCAACTCACGCAACCGGCTCAACCGAAAGAGTGGGGGCTGCGTTTGCAGGCGCTGATGCAGGTGTTCTTTCAGGCGAGCAACGAGCACGACGACTACCTGCTGACCCAACTGGAGGAGCTTCGCGAAACCTGGCTCGAGACCTGCGAGGCGGTCGGGCTGACTGACGAACTGCCGCTGACTGTCGTGCGCGAAGCCTGGCTCGCCGGGCTGGATCAGGGCCGTTTGTCGCAACGATTCCTCGCCGGTGCGGTGAATTTCTGCACCTTGATGCCGATGCGTGCCATTCCTTTCAAGCTGGTATGTCTGCTGGGCATGAACGACGGCGATTATCCGCGCGCGCAGCCGCCGCTGGACTTCGATCTGATGGGCAGCGATTACCGACCTGGGGATCGCTCACGACGTGAAGACGATCGTTACCTGTTACTCGAAGCGCTGTTATCCGCACGCACTCAGCTCTATATCAGTTGGGTCGGTCGCAGCATTCGCGACAACAGCGAACGACCTGCCTCGGTGCTCATCGGCCAGTTGCGCGATCACCTCGCCAG
Source organism: Pseudomonas sp. Sample_21 (assembly GCF_004307525.1). Classification (NCBI taxonomy): domain Bacteria; kingdom Pseudomonadati; phylum Pseudomonadota; class Gammaproteobacteria; order Pseudomonadales; family Pseudomonadaceae; genus Pseudomonas; species Pseudomonas sp. Sample_21. Next base: position 2,469 of record NZ_RCNZ01000117.1, read on the forward strand.
CGGCTGGCGTTCAATCGACCCAAGCCAGGATCTGTTAGACGCGCTGACCGAAGAACATCCCCTGCAACCTTTCAGCGCCCGCTATTTCCACGAAGGCGAGCAACTGTTCAGCTACGCCAGCGAGTGGCAGGTATTACATCAAGAGAAAGCGCAACAAAGCGAAGCACTGTTACTCGCGCCATATGTTCAAGAGGAACCGTTGACGCTGGCATTGCTGCAGGATTTTCTGCGGAACCCGGTTCGGCATTTTTTCACTCAACGCCTAAACGTGTATTTCGAGGCCGCGCAAGCACCGCTGGCCGATGAAGAACCTTTTGTGCTGGACGCGCTGCAGCGCTACACGCTCAGCGACAGCTTGCTGGAAGCCGCACTCAGCCAGCCGGACAATATCGATCAGGCGCTGCAAGCCCGGGCGCTGCGCCTGCAAAACAGTGGTCTGCTGCCCATGGCCGGTTTTGGCGAATGCCTACAGCATGAACTGATCGAACCGCTACCGGATCTTCTGCAGCGTTATCAACAGTTGCTGACGTTATGGCCGACGCCGTTGACCAGTGCGATCCCGGTCAGTCTCGACCTGCAGGGTTCGCGGCTGGAGGGCTGGCTCGCAAACCTGCATCAACGCGCCGATGGCGGACTACTGTCAGTCACCACTATTCCCAACAGCATCGGCTCGATCAAAACGCGCAAGTGGCACCGGCTGACCAAACCGTGGGTCACCCATCTGGTCGCCTGCGCCAGCGAGCATGCGCTGACCACGGCATTGGTCGCCAGTGATGACACGTTGTTGCTGGAGCCAATGGAGCGAGACCGAGCGTTGCGTTTGCTCGGTGACCTGCTTCTTGCGTGGCAATCAGGCATGCGCCAACCCTTGCCGATTGCGATAAAAACCGCGTTCGCCTGGTTGTCTCAAACTGACCCGGTCAAAGCCGAAGCCGCTGCGCGAAAAGCCTATGACGGTGACGGCCAGACCAGCAACGGCGAGCGGCGTGAAAGCCCGGCACTGCTCCGGCAATTTCCCGACTTCGATGCATTGTTGGCAGACGAAACCTTCACCGGCTGGTGCGACGCGTTGTACCGCCCATTATTCGAAGCGCCGTGGCGTTCCTTGTCCAGCGAAGGTGCGCGCGCATGAGTACGAAAACACCCTTGGCTCTGGCCTTCCCGCTGCGCGGCAGTCAGTTGATCGAAGCAAGCGCAGGCACCGGCAAAACCTTCACGATTTCGGCACTTTATCTGCGGTTGATTCTCGGCCATGGCGGCGAGACAAGCGGGTTTTTACGCGAATTACTGCCGCCGCAAATCCTCGTAGTGACGTTTACCGACGCTGCTACCAAAGAGCTGCGTGAACGCATTCGGACACGCTTGGCTGAGGCCGCGCGATTCTTCCGCGATGAAATCACTGCCCCCGACGGACTGATTGCCGAGTTGCGCGATCAGTTTGATCCGCAACAATGGCCGGGCTGTGCCAACCGCCTCGATATCGCCGCGCAGTGGATGGACGAAGCCGCCGTCTCGACCATTCACAGCTGGTGTCAGCGCATGCTGCGTGAGCATGCGTTCGACAGTGGTAGCCTGTTCACGCAGTCGCTGGAAACCGATCACAGCGATTTGCTCGGCGAGGTGCTGCGCGATTACTGGCGGCTGTTCTGCTACCCGATGCAGGGCGATGCGCTGAACTGGGTGCGCAGCAATTGGGGTGGCCCCGCAGCGTTGCTGCCTCGAGTACGCGGCTTGTTCGCCAGCGAGCGTGACACCGATGAAGGCAAGGTGCCTGCGGAGCTGATCGCCGAATGTTTGCTGGAGCGGCGAGCGGCGTTGGTTGAACTGAAAGCGCCTTGGCATGATTGGGCAGACGAACTGCTCGCGCTCTGCCATGAAGGAGTCGCCAGCAAAACCGTCGATGGCCGCAAGATGCAGGCGCGTTATTTCGAGCCCTGGTTCGACAAGCTCAAGACCTGGGCCGAAGACGAGGCGCTTGAGCAACTGGACATTGGCACCGGCTTCACCCGTCTGACACCCGAAGGCATGGCCGAGGCCTGGAAAGGCCAGGCCCCGAGTCATCCGGGGCTGGACGCCATGTCCGTACTTAAATCGAGCCTCGACGTATTGCCGACGCCCGATGCCGCTGTTCTGCAACACGCTGCCAAGTGGGTCGGTGCACGCTTCGAAGAAGAGAAGCGTCGCCGCGCAGAAATGGGATTCGACGACATGCTGCTGCGTCTGGATGCAGCGCTGCAATCGGAGGGCGGCGAGCGTCTGGCAACGCTGATCCGCGAGCAGTTCCCGGTCGCGCTGATCGACGAATTCCAAGACACCGATCCGGTGCAATACCGCATCTTCGAAAGCATCTACCGCATCGAAGACAATCACCCTGACACCGGCCTGTTCCTGATCGGCGATCCCAAACAGGCGATCTACGCCTTTCGCGGTGCCGACATCTACACCTACTTGCGCGCACGCCAGGCCACTACCGGCCGCTTGCATACGCTCGGCACTAACTTCCGCTCCAGCCACGGTATGGTCACAGCGGTCAATCACGTATTTGAACGCGCCGAGTCCCGAGAACAGGGACGCGGCGCGTTTTTGTTTCGCGAAAGAAATGGCGAGAACCCGGTGCCGTTCCTCCCCGTCGAGTCTCAGGGGCGCAAGGAAACGCTGCGGATTGCCGGGCAAGACGTCGCAGCACTGAATGTCTGGCTACTGCACAGCGATCAGCCGCTGTCCGGCGCGGTCTATCGCCAGCAAATGGCCGCCGCCTGCGCCAGTCAAATCACCGCACTGCTCAATGGCGGGCAAACCGGCAGCGCTGGTTTCTTTCAAGCAGACGACTTCAAAGGTTTACGCCCTTCGGACATCGCGATCCTCGTCCGCGACGGTAAGGAAGCCCAGGCCGTACGCGCCGAACTCGCCGCCAGAGGGGTGCGCAGTGTTTATCTCTCGGACAAGGATTCGGTGTTCGCCGCGCAAGAGGCGCACGACCTTCTGGCGTGGCTGAAGGCCTGCGCCGAACCCGATGTCGAGCGCTCGCTCAAGGCTGCGCTGGCCTGCACCACCCTGAACCTGCCGCTGATCGAGCTGGAGCGCCTGAACCAGGATGAAATGGTCTGGGAAGCCCGGGTCATGCAGTTCCGCGGCTATCGCGAGCTCTGGCGCAAACAGGGCGTGTTACCGATGTTGCGCCGCCTGCTTCACGATTTCCATTTGCCGCAGACCCTGATGCAGCGCAGTGACGGCGAGCGTGTACTGACCAACCTCTTGCACCTCTCGGAACTGATGCAGCAAGCCGCTGCTGAACTGGACGGCGAGCAAGCGCTGATCCGCCATCTGGCCGAGCTGCTGGCACTGTCCGGTCAGGCCGGTGAAGAGCAGATTCTGCGTCTGGAAAGCGACGAGCAACTGGTCAAAGTGGTGACCATCCACAAATCCAAGGGTCTGGAATATCCGCTGGTGTTCCTGCCATTCATTTGCTCGGCGAAACCGGTGGATGGCAGCCGTTTGCCGCTGCATTACCACGACGCTGCGGGCAAGGCGCAGATCAGCCTCAAGCCGACCCCCGAGTTGATCGCCCTGGCTGACGATGAGCGTCTGGCCGAAGATCTGCGTCTTTTGTATGTCGCGTTAACGCGCGCGCAGCATGCCTGTTGGCTGGGCGTCACTGATCTCAAACGCGGCAATAACAACAGCTCGGTGCTGCACCTGTCAGCGTTGGGTTATTTGCTCGGTGGCGGTGCCGCTTTGGGCGAGTCCAGCGAATTGAATCGCTGGCTGCGCGATCTGCAGCAAGACTGCGCGGCGATTGGCATCGGCGAAATGCCTCAGCCCACTGATGAGCATTACCAGCCGCCGCGCAATGAAGCAGTGCTGCGAGGGACGCTACGGCCCCAGCGCAAAGCCAGTGAAAACTGGTGGATCGCGTCGTACAGCGCCTTGCGCATCAGCGACATATTGAGCATCGGCAGCGATGAAGCACCGGACAGTCCGCAGGCACAAAAGCTCTTCGACGACGAGCGCCTCGATCCCGACGCACCCCGCGAAATCATCAGCGGTGGCGCCGATATCCACCGTTTTCCCCGTGGCCCCAATCCCGGCACCTTTCTGCATGGCTTGCTCGAATGGGCGGGCGCTGAAGGTTTTTCGGTTACCCGCGAAGCGCTGGAAGATGCGATTGCCCGGCGTTGCAACCTGCGCGGCTGGCAAGGCTGGATTACCACGCTGACTGACTGGCTGCAGCATTTGCTCAAGTCGCCGTTGCCGATCGCTGGCGGGCAACCGCCGGTGGTTCTTGAGCAACTGAAGCAATACCGCGTCGAGATGGAATTCTGGTTCGCCAGCCACAAAGTCGACGTGCTCAAGCTCGATGAACAGGTGCGCCAGCACACCCACAATGGCGTCGCCCGGGTGGCGGCGGAGCCGGTACAACTCAACGGCATGTTCAAGGGCTTTATCGACCTGACCTTCGAGCACGCTGGCCGTTATTACGTCGCCGATTACAAATCCAACTGGCTCGGCGTGGATGATCAGGCCTACACCGTGCAGGCAATGGAGCAGTCGATCCTCGACAACCGTTACGACTTGCAATACGTGTTGTATCTGCTGGCACTGCATCGCCAGTTGAAGGCGCGGCTGGCGGATTACGATTACGACCGCCATGTCGGTGGGGCGCTTTATCTGTTCCTGCGCGGTACGCGTGCGGAGAGTCGCGGTGTGTACTTCGTGCGTCCACCACGGGAATTGATCGAACGCCTCGACCGGATGTTCCAAGGCAAACCCGAACCCAAGTCCGAACCCGCCTGGGAACAGGGAGTCCTGCTATGAGCCGCACATTCGCCGATCTGCTGCCGACGCCGCTGGAAGCGGACAGCCTGTCGAAACTCTCGCCGCTGACCCGCGCCGATGATTTGCTGTTGTTGCTGAGCCGTTGGGTTGAGCGCGGCTGGCTGCGCGCATTGGACCGCGCCTTTGTCGCTTTCCTGCATGAACTCGAGCCCGAGACCGACCCGTTGGTGCTGCTGGCTGCGGCGTTGACCAGTCACCAGCTCGGCCATGGTCATGTGTGTCTGGACCTGTTTGAAACACTCAAGGCACCGGATTTTGCACTGTCATTGCCGCCCGAAGGCGATGTGCAGGGCGGTGTGTTGTTGCTTCCCTCGCAATTGCTCGAAACGCTCGATGGAGCCCATTGGTGCAAAGTGCTGGCAAGCAGTCCATTGGTGGCCTTGGCTGCTGACCCGAGTGAAACAGCGCAGACACGCCCGTTGGTGCTGTCCTCGAAACGCCTGTACTTGCGCCGCTACTGGACCTACGAACGCCGCATCGATGCAGCGTTGCGCCAACGCTTGATGCAACAGGAGCCGACGCCAGATGACCTGCCGCAGCGCCTCAATGGATTGTTCGGCGGCGCGGAACCCGCAGCTGTCATCGATTGGCAGAAACTCGCCTGTGCTCTCGCTACGCGCAGCGCCTTCAGCATAATCACTGGCGGCCCGGGCACGGGGAAAACCACTACGGTGGTGCGCTTGCTCGCGTTGCTGCAGGCACCGGCCGTCGAGGCTGGCCATCCGCTGCGCATTCGTCTGGCCGCCCCGACCGGCAAGGCCGCTGCACGTTTGACCGAGTCGATCAGTCAGCAAGTGCAATCACTGCAAGTCGCCGAAGCGGTGCGCGCGGCGATCCCCAGCGATGTGACCACCGTGCACCGTTTGCTCGGCAGTCGACCGGGCACCCGGCATTTCCGTCATCATGCCGGCAACCGCCTGCCGCTGGATGTGCTGGTGGTCGATGAAGCGTCGATGATCGACCTGGAAATGATGGCGAACTTGCTCGACGCCATGCCGGCCCATGCTCGGCTGGTGCTGCTGGGCGACAAGGATCAGTTGGCCTCGGTCGAGGCCGGTGCGGTGTTGGGCGATCTGTGCCGTGACGCCGAGGGCGGTTGGTACAGCCCGCAGACGCGGCAATGGCTGGAGTCAGTCAGTGGCGAGTCGTTGCAGGGCAGCGGTTTGCATGAAGATCGCGACGGCACCCACCCGCTGGCGCAGCAAGTGGTGATGCTGCGTCACTCGCGCCGCTTCGGCGAGGGCAGCGGCATCGGTCAGCTCGCGCGCCGGGTCAATCAGCAATTGGCCGATGAAGCGCGACGGTTGCTCGCGGCCGGCAGCTACGACGACGTGTATTCGCTGCCGCTCAAAGGCGAGCACGATCACAAGCTCGAACGCCTGTTGCTCGAAGGTCACGGCAACGGCCCGCAAGGTTACCGCCACTACCTGAGCGTACTGCGCGATCAGCGTCCACCGTCAACGCGGCCCCTTGAGCATTCGGACTGGATAGATTGGGCGCGCGAAGTCTTGCAGGCGTTCGACACATTCCAGTTGCTGTGCGCGGTGCGCAAAGGGCCGTGGGGCGTTGAAGGTCTGAACCAGCGCATCACCGCTGCGTTGCTCAAGGCGCGTCTGATCGAGAGCGATCAGCAGTGGTATGAAGGTCGGCCCGTGCTGATGACTCGTAATGACTATGGTCTGGGCCTGATGAACGGCGACATCGGCATTGCCCTGAAACTGCCCGAGCGTGAAGGCGCAGAGATCGGCAAAACCGTTCTGCGCGTGGCCTTCCCGCGTAACGATGGAGAGGGCGGCGTGCGCTTTGTGTTACCGAGTCGGCTCAATGATGTCGAAACCGTGTACGCCATGACGGTGCACAAGTCCCAGGGCTCGGAGTTCGCCCATACGGCGCTGATCCTGCCGGATGCGTTGAACCCCGTGCTGACCAAAGAACTGATCTACACCGGGATTACTCGCGCCCGGCACTGGTTCACCCTGATCGAGCCGCGTGCCGGCGTGTTTGAAGAGGCGGTGCTGCGCAAGGTGAAGCGGCTGAGCGGGCTGATGTTGGAGCTGGAGGAGGGTGCCGAGCTTCGGGGATGAACCGCTGGATGATCGGCAACGATTACTGACCAACCGGTCAGAGGCAGGCGCCTCGCTGGTGTTCTGGCGCTGTGCTATCGTTGCGGCATCATTTCGTTACGCTCCAAGAGAATCCCTCCATGAAGGTGGCCGTCTGGGCGACACAGCGTGTGGTGGCCTGCCAGCACGCATTGCTGATCGTTTTGCTCTGGTTGTTCACGGGCAGCGCCATCGCCCAAGCGCAAACCGGGCCGGCCGAGCAACGGGCCAAAGCGGTCACGCAAGTGGTGCTTGGCATTCTCAGCTATGCACGCTGGCCGGTGGAACCGGCGCAGTTGCGCCTGTGCATCGTCGGCCCCACCGAATACACCGATGACCTGGTCAAAGGCACCACCCAAGCCACGGGTCGGCCGGTGGCTGTGCGGCGTCTGCTGGCGGACAACCCGGGCATCGTCAGCGAATGCGATGCGGTGTACATCGGCAAGCTCACCGCCGATGAACGCAGTCGTCTGTTTGCATCGTTGATCGGGCACCCGGTGCTGAGCATCAGCGAAGCGGACGATCAATGCACCGTCGGCAGTCTGTTCTGCCTGCGCGTTGGCGATGAGCAAGTGTCGTTCGAGGTCAATCTCGACTCCGTGGCTCGCAGTGGTGTGCGCATACACCCCAGCGTGTTGCAGTTGTCCCGTCGCAAAGCGGCAGCGCCATGAAGCTGTTCAGTTGGAAGGCTCGCCCCACTCTTGGCTCGGTCATCGGCCGTGGACATTTGATTGTCGCGCTGGTGGCGGTGGCGATGGCCAGTGTTTCGCTGACCTTGCTGGGCGTGCTGGCGCTGCGGGTGTATGCCGACCACAACCTGCATTTGATCGCCCGTTCGATCAGCTACACCGTCGAAGCAGCCGTCGTGTTCAATGACAAAGCGGCGGCAACCGAGGCGCTGGCGATCATCGCTTCCACGGAGGAAGTGGCAGACGCCCGAGTGCTGGACGCGCAAGGCCAATTGATCGCGCAATGGCAGCGCGCTGAGACCGGTTTGTTCTCCGAGCTGGAAATGCAGATCACCCGCGCCATTCTGGAAAAACCGGTCAGCCTGCCGATTGAGCATCAGGACCGTGAAATCGGTCGGGTCCTGCTCATCGGTCACGGCGGCAGCCTGATGCGCTTCCTGCTCAGCGGCCTGGCCGGGATTGTGCTCTGCACCGCGATCAGCGCCTGGGTCGCGCTTTATCTGGCGCGGCGGCAGTTGCGCGCGATCATCGGCCCGTTACACAGCCTCGCCGCCGTCGCCCACGCCGCCCGTAGCGAACGAGCGCTGGATCGGCGCGTGCCGCCGGCGCAAATCGCTGAACTGGATAACCTGGGCAACGACTTCAATGCCTTGCTCGGCGAACTCGAGTCGTGGCAAACCCATCTGCAAAACGAAAACGAAACTCTCGCTCACCAAGCGACCCACGACAGCCTCACCGGTTTGCCCAACCGCGCGTTTTTCGAAGGCCGCTTGATGCGCGCCTTGCGCAACGGCAAAAAACACGATGAGCGGGTCGCCGTGCTGTTTCTCGACAGCGACCGCTTCAAAGGCATCAACGATAACTTCGGCCACGCCTCGGGCGACGCAGTGCTGGTGGCGATCGCCAATCGAGTGCGAGCGCAATTGCGCGAGGATGATCTGGTCGCGCGGCTGGGTGGCGACGAGTTCGCCGTGCTGCTCGCGCCGCTGCACACGGTCGAAGACGCTGAGCACATCGCAGACAAGATTCTCGCCAGCATGGACATGCCGATCACCCTGCCCGGCGACAGCAGTGTAGTGACCTCGCTGAGTATCGGCATCGCCGTTTACCCCGATCATGGCGCCACGCCGGGTGCCTTGCTCAATGCAGCCGACGCGGCGATGTATCAGGCCAAGCGCCTGTCGCGCGGCGCGCAATTCACCGCCGGGTCGGAGCGCCCGGTCGATTCCGTTCACACCAGGAGCTGATGCCCGTGTTCACACTTCCCTTTCGACTGTTTTCCGCATTGCTGCTGATCACCGCGCTGACCCTGAGCGGTTGCCAGACCGCCCCGCAAAAGGGCCTGACGCCGGCGCAGGTTGCCGTGCTCAAACAGCAGGGTTTCGAGTTGACCGACGACGGTTGGGAGTTCGGCCTGTCGGGCAAAGTGCTGTTTGGTAGCGATGTTGAAAGCCTGAACGCAGCCAGCACGGAAATCGTCGAACGCATCGGCAAGGCGCTGCTCGGCGTGGGGATCGAGCGCGTTCGGGTAGATGGCCACACCGATGCGTCGGGCAAGGAAACCTACAATCAGCAACTGTCGCTGCGTCGGGCCAAGAGCGTTGCCAACGTCCTCGGCACGGTCGGCATGAAGCCGGAAAACATCCAGCTGCAAGGCCTGGGCAGCAGCGAACCGGTGGCTTCCAACGACACCGCAGCGGGGCGCACGGAAAATCGCCGGGTGTCGATTGTGGTCAGCGCCGACTAATCGGCAAAGCGCATCTCCCGCGTTTCCCCCATCAACAGCGCCTGATTACGCTCAGTCACCTCGCGAATGTAATCCCACAACAAGGTAATCCGCTTCAACTTGCGCAAATCCTCCCGGCAGTACATCCAGAACTGCCGGGTGATGTCGATTTCCTCCGGCAACACCGGCAACAATCGTGGATCCTGCGCGGCGAGGAAGCACGGCAGGATCGCCAGCGAGCGCCCCTGCTGCGCGGCGACGTATTGCGCGATCACGCTGGTGCTGCGCAAGTTTGCGCTGGCGCCGGGCAGCACGTTGGCGAGGTAGAGCAGCTCCGAGCTGAACGCCAGGTCGTCCACATAACTGATGAATTGATGCTTGCTCAAGTCGGCCGGGCGGCGGATCGGTGGGTGTTTGTCCAGATAGTCCTGGGTTGCGTACAGCTGCAAACGGTAGTCGCAGAGTTTGCAGCAGACGTACGGCCCGTGCTCCGGCCGCTCGAGGGCGATGACGATGTCGGCCTCGCGCTTGGACAGGCTGATGAAGTGCGGCAGCGGCAGGATGTCCACCGAGATTGCCGGGTAGGCGTCGACGAAGTGGCTCAACTGCGGGGTGATGAAGAAACTGCCGAAGCCTTCGGTGCAGCCCATGCGCACGTGCCCGGACAGGGCAACGCCCGAGCCCGAGACTTGCTCGCAGGCCATGTGCAACGTGCTTTCGATCGACTCGGCATAACCGAGCAAGCGCTGGCCTTCGGTGGTCAGGACGAAGCCGCTAGTGCGGGATTTTTCGAACAGCAATGTACCCAGCGCCGCTTCCAGCGAGCTGATCCGTCGCGACACCGTGGTGTAGTCGACAGCCAGGCGTTTGGCGGCGGTGCTGGCCTTGCGGGTGCGGGCGACTTCGAGGAAAAACTTCAGGTCGTCCCAGTTCAGCGAGCCTAGCGAGGTGATGTTTTTTTGCATGATGGTCGGGCTTATATGTGCGTTCTTATTAGAAGTTTGCACATCTATACTCCAAAAACAGTCCGACAACCAATTCGGGACACACGCCTCATCTCAAGGCGAACCTTTCGCCTTGGCTCCTACGATAAAAACAAGTTCTGGAGACCAACATGAACGCATCGCTTACGCCCAACGACACCACGCTGCAAAAGGTCAAACTGCTGATCGACGGCGAATGGGTCGAATCGCAGACCACCGAGTGGCACGACATCGTCAACCCGGCCACCCAGCAAGTGCTGGCCAAGGTTCCGTTCGCCACCGCCGCTGAGGTCGATGCCGCTGTCAGCGCCGCCCAGCGTGCCTTCCAGACCTGGAAACTGACCCCGATCGGCGCGCGGATGCGCATCATGCTCAAGCTGCAAGCACTGATCCGCGAGCACTCCAAGCGCATCGCCGTGGTCCTGAGCGCCGAGCAGGGCAAGACCATTGCTGATGCCGAAGGCGATATTTTCCGTGGCCTGGAAGTGGTCGAGCACGCGTGCTCGATCGGTACCCTGCAAATGGGCGAGTTCGCCGAGAACGTCGCCGGCGGCGTCGACACTTACACCCTGCGCCAGCCGATCGGCGTCTGCGCTGGCATCACGCCGTTCAACTTCCCGGCGATGATTCCGCTATGGATGTTCCCTATGGCGATCGCCTGCGGTAACACCTTCGTGCTCAAGCCTTCGGAACAGGATCCGCTGTCGACCATGTTGCTGGTGGAGCTGGCGATCGAAGCGGGCGTCCCTGCTGGCGTGCTCAATGTGGTTCACGGCGGCAAGGATGTGGTCGACGGCCTGTGCACGCACAAGGACATCAAAGCCGTGTCGTTCGTCGGTTCTACCGCTGTCGGCACCCACGTTTATGACTTGGCCGGCAAACACGGCAAACGCGTGCAGTCGATGATGGGCGCAAAAAACCACGCTGTAGTGCTGCCGGATGCCAATCGCGAGCAAGCGCTGAATGCCTTGGTCGGTGCCGGTTTCGGTGCCGCCGGGCAACGCTGCATGGCCACGTCGGTGGTGGTGCTGGTCGGTGCCGCAAAACAGTGGCTGCCGGATCTGAAAGCGCTGGCGCAGAAACTCAAGGTCAACGCTGGCAGCGAGCCGGGCACCGATGTCGGTCCGGTGATTTCGAAAAAGGCCAAGGCGCGGATTCTCGAACTGATCGAAAGCGGCATCAAGGAAGGCGCCAAGCTTGAACTCGATGGTCGCGACATCAGTGTGCCGGGCTACGAGCAGGGCAACTTTGTCGGCCCGACCCTGTTCTCCGGTGTGACCACCGACATGCAGATATACACCCAGGAAATCTTCGGCCCGGTGCTGGTGGTGCTGGAAGTCGACACCCTCGATCAGGCGGTCGCGCTGGTCAACGCCAATCCGTTCGGCAACGGCACCGGCCTGTTCACCCAGAGCGGTGCGGCGGCGCGCAAGTTCCAGACTGAAATCGACGTCGGTCAGGTCGGCATCAACATCCCGATTCCAGTGCCGGTGCCGTTCTTCAGCTTCACCGGTTCGCGCGGTTCGAAACTCGGCGACCTCGGCCCGTACGGCAAGCAAGTGGTGCAGTTCTACACGCAGACCAAAACGGTCACGGCGCGCTGGTTCGATGACGACAGCGTCAACGACGGCGTGAACACCACCATCAACCTGCGCTGAGGATTCGATCATGAAAATCGCATTTATCGGGCTGGGCAACATGGGCGCGCCGATGGCGCGCAACCTGATCAAGGCTGGCCACTCGTTGAGCCTGGTCGACCTGAACAAAACCGTGCTGGCGGAACTCGAGCAACTGGGCGGCACCATCCGCGCTTCGGCCCGCGAGGCGGCGGAAGATGCCGAACTGGTGATCACCATGCTCCCGGCCGCGGTGCATGTGCGCAGTGTCTGGCTGGGTGAAGAGGGCGTGCTCGCCGGCATTCGCCAAGGCGTGCCGGCCGTGGATTGCAGCACCATCGATCCGCAGACCGCCCGCGACGTCGCAGCGGCCGCCGCCAAACACGGCGTGGCCATGGCCGATGCGCCGGTCTCCGGCGGTACTGGCGGTGCGACGGCCGGGACCTTGACCTTTATGGTTGGCGCTACCCCAGAACTGTTCGCCACCCTGCAACCGGTGCTGGCGCAGATGGGCCGCAACATCGTCCATTGCGGTGAAGTCGGCACCGGCCAGATCGCCAAGATCTGCAACAACCTGCTGCTGGCGATTTCGATGGTCGGCGTCAGTGAGGCGATGGCGTTGGGCGATGCGCTGGGGATCGACACCGGCGTGTTGGCCGGGATCATCAACAGCTCGACCGGCCGCTGCTGGAGTTCGGAGATGTACAACCCGTGGCCGGGCATCGTCGAAACGGCGCCGGCCTCGCGCGGTTATACCGGTGGTTTCGGCGCGGAGCTGATGCTCAAGGATCTTGGGCTGGCGACGGAAGCGGCGCGGCAGGCGCATCAACCGGTGGTGCTCGGCGCGGTGGCGCAGCAGTTGTATCAGGCGATGAGCCAGCGCGGTGATGGTGGGAAAGACTTCTCGGCGATCATCAACAGCTATCGCAAGCCGCAGTAATCGCGGTCAGCCCTTGTGGTGAGGGGATTCATCCCCGTTGGGTTGCGCAGCAGCCCCCTGGATTGTGTCAGGTGAACCGCGTGCTCAGGGGTTGCGACTGCTGCGCAGTCGAGCGGGGATAAATCCCCTCGCCACAGTTTTTAGCAACGCCGGGACATTTGCCGGGAAATCACGTCGGGTGATTTCCCGGCTTTTTTGCATCAGGCGAAGACGAAATACTTGCGCACGGTCTCGACCACTTCCCACGTGCCCTTCATGCCCGGCTCAACCACGAAGATATCGCCGGCGCGCAGGTGGATCGGCGCCATGCCGTCCGGGGTGATCACGCAGTAGCCTTCCTGGAAATGGCAGTACTCCCACTTCACATAATCGACGCGCCACTTGCCTGGCGTGCAGATCCACGTGCCCATGATCTTGCTGCCGTCTTCGCTGGTGTAGGCGTTGAGGTTGACGGTGTGCGGGTCGCCTTCGAGTTTTTCCCATTTGCAGGCGTCGAGTACCGGCAGCGGGTGGGTGTCGCGCAGAACGGTGATAGGGGCGGTCGCGGTCATGGGGACTCCGGGCAGGTGGACTTGAGAATTGAAGTCGCACCCTATAGCGCCCGGATGTCGCTCAGTTGTCTGGGGTCGACATCGGAGTGCTCAGAAACGCGCGCAGCGCTGAGCGCTTGTAACAATGCGTTGGCATAACCCGGCAGCGCGGCGAAGTCTCTCGCGCAGAGCATCAACGTGCGGCGCGCCCATGGCTCATTCAGAGTCACGCACTTGAACTGCTCGAGCATCGCGCGTTGGACAGCGGCCAACGGCACGATGGCCAGTCCGGCACCTCGGGCGACCATGCGCATTGCTCCATCAAAGCCATCGGCGCGAATGCGCACCTGCATTCGTGCGCCGCTGTGCAGCGCCTGTTCTTCCAGATAAATCGCCAATGCGCTGTCGGCGCTGAGTCCGACAAAGTCGTGCTGCAACGCGTCGCTGAAACTGACCTCGGCGGCGTCAGACAACGGGTGATCGAGCGGCAGAATCAACACCAGCGGATCGTCGCGAAACGCTTGAGTCTGTAAGCCGTTGGTGTCAACCGCGTCGGAGACGATGCCCAAGTCCGCTGCGCCTTCGCGCAAGGCATGGGTGATCCGCGCGCTGGGCAGCTCCTGTAGATCGATATCGAGGTTGGGATGGCTGCGCAGGAAATCCGCGAGCACTTCCGGCAGGTACTCGGTGATCGCCGTGGTGTTGCACAACAGCCGCACCTGACCTTTCACGCCCTGTGCGTAATCGGCCAGATCCTGCTGCATGCGATCGGCCTGTTGCAAAAGGATGCGCGCATGGCGGGCGAGGGCTTTGCCGGCAGGCGTCGGGGTGACGCCACGGCGGCCGCGCTCGAGGAATTCAGCGCCCAGCGAGGCTTCCATCGCGCGGATTCGGGCACTGGCGGCGGCGAGGGAGAAGTGGCTGCGGGCGGCGCCGGCGGTGATGTTGCCGGTGTCGAGAATGTGCAGGTAGAGGCGCAGGTCGGTGAGGTCGAAGTGCATGGGGTTTGCCTCTGATTTTTATGGTGTGTGGGCTGGCCCTTTCGCTGGCAAGCCAGCTCCCACAGGTTTCTTGTTGTTCTCTAAATGGATGAACAACCGAGATTCTGTGGGAGCTGGCTTGCCAGCGATGAGGCCAGATGCATCACTGCAAAGATCAGCCTCTTGCAAAGGAAGAGGCTGCCTCAGTATATGGCAGATTTTCCCCCAGCCCGGATCAGTGCACATTACCCCAATGCACACACTAACCGACTTCTACCAAACCCTCGGCCTGACCCTGTCTATACTGGTCATCGCCACCTTCCTCCTCGCCGGCACGGTCAAAGGCGTGATTGGCCTCGGCCTGCCCACTGTCGCCATGGGCCTGCTCGGTCTGGCTATGGCGCCTGCTCAGGCAGCCGCGCTGTTGATCATTCCGGCGACCCTGACCAACCTCTGGCAACTGGCCTTCGGTGGCCACCTGAAAAGCCTGATCAAACGTCTCTGGCCCATGCTGCTGCTGATCTTCCTCGGCACCGGCATCGGCACCCTGTGGATCGGCATGGCCGGCGGCCATTGGGTGGTGCGCGGACTTGGCGCGGCGCTGCTGCTGTACGCATTGAGCGGATTGTTCTTGCCCACGCTACGCGTCAAATCCGGGCATGAATCGTGGCTCGGCCCGCTGTGTGGCCTGATCACCGGCGTCATCACCTCCGCCACCGGCGTCTTCGTGATTCCGGCGGTGCCGTACCTGCAAGCGCTGGGGCTGAGCCGCGATGAGCTGGTGCAGGCGCTCGGCCTGTCCTTCACCGTCTCGACCCTGGCGCTGGCCGCTGGGCTGCTCTGGCACGGCGCACTCGGCGGTGGCGAATTGAGCGCCTCGCTGCTGGCGCTGATCCCGGCCATGTTTGGCATGTGGCTCGGTCAGTGGCTGCGTCAGCGCATCAGTGCGGTGCTGTTCAAGCGCGTGTTCTTTATCGGACTGGGCGCGCTCGGCGCCCATTTGCTGATCAGCGGCTAGCCGAGGATTCGCTGAGCATGTCGATCGCGCGGATATCGAAATCGCGCTCCAGATAGTCCATGCGCCTAGCGAAAAACGCTTTCATGTGCGGCAATGCCGAGTGCTCATCCAGATGCGCCTGGCTGGCCCAGATCTCGTAGAAGATAAACAGCGTCGGATCCTGCTGGTCGCGCAGCATGTGGTACTCGATGCAGCCCGGTTCGGCGCGGCTCGGCGCCACGTAAGCACGGAACAGCGCTTCGAACTCGGCGGCTTTTTCCGGGCGGGTCTTGGCGTGCAGGATGAAACCCTGGCGTTCACTCATCACAACTTCCTCGAATGCAGAAAGCGCTGAATGCTACGGCAACAATTGGCGATCGATTCGTGCGTTTTGGTCAAATGTATTTTGCGTCGATGTGGCTGTTTCCGCGCGAGATCGATGGTTAATCTGCCGCCATTCCAATTCCTGTTTCAGCCTTGAAGGCTGCGCCGAGGTTTTCCGATGAAAAAAGTGCTGCTGCTCAATGGCGGTAAAAAATTCGCCCACTCCGATGGCCGCTATAACACTACCCTGCACGAAACCGCGCTGAGCGTGCTCGATCGCGGCGGTGTCGACGTCAAGACCACGTTTATCGACGAGGGCTATGACGTTGCCGAAGAAGTGGCCAAGTTCCTCTGGGCCGACGTGATCATTTATCAGATGCCGGGCTGGTGGATGGGCGCGCCGTGGACGGTGAAAAAGTACATCGACGAAGTCTTCACCGAAGGCCACGGCAGCCTCTACGCCAGCGACGGTCGCACCCGTTCCGATGCTTCGCAGAAGTACGGCAGCGGCGGTCTGATTCAGGGCAAGCAATACATGCTGTCGCTGACCTGGAACGCGCCGCAGCAAGCCTTCGATGACCCGACTGATTTCTTCGAAGCCAAAGGCGTGGACGCGGTGTACTTCCCGTTCCACAAGGCCAACGAGTTTCTGGGCATGACCGCACTGCCGACCTTTCTCTGCGTCGACGTAATGAAGCGTCCGAACATCGACAATGATGTAGTGCGCTATGAGCAGCATCTGACTGAGGTGTTTGGCCTCAAGGCTTGATGGGTTTCGGGCTACTATCCGGGTACAGCAAAAGATCGCAGCCTGCGGCAGCTTCTACAGGGGGCATGGCTACAGGCTGCGATCGGCGATTCCAGCGAGGACACCCGTGAAAGCCAGATCCGATGAGTTGCAGATTTTCGTCTGTGTGATCGAGTGCGGTTCGATTTCCGCCGCCGCCGAGCAGGTCGGCCAGACGCCGTCGGCCGTCAGTCGCACGCTGTCGAAGCTCGAAGCCAAGCTCGACACCACGCTGATCAACCGCACCACGCGGCGCATGGACCTGACCGAGGAGGGCAAGTATTTCTTCGAACAGGCCAAGCTGATTCTCGACCAGATGGATCAACTCGAAGAGCGTCTGTCTTCGCGCCAGCAAACTCCGTCCGGACGCCTGCGCATCAACGCCGCCTCGCCGTTCATGCTCCACGCCATCGTCCCCTACATCGACGAATTCCGGCAGCTGTATCCGGACATTCAGCTCGAACTCAACAGCAACGACCTGATCATTGACCTGCTGGAACAAAGCACCGACGTCGCCATCCGCATCGGCACCCTCGCCGATTCGACGCTGCATGCGCGTTCGCTCGGTTGCAGCCCATTAATGATCGTCGCCAGCCCCGCCTATTTGAAAAAGCACGGCGCGCCACGCCAAGTGGCGGACTTGAGCGAACACACGTTGCTCGGCTTTACCCAGAACGAAGGCCTCAACCAATGGCCGCTGCGCTATGTGCACGGCGACCGCTGGCCGATCAACCCGGTGATCAGCGCTTCCAGCGGCGAAACCGTGCGCCATTTGGCGCTGGAGGGGCAGGGCATTGCCTGCCTGTCGCACTTCATGACCATCGACGACATCCGTGCCGGGCGCCTGAAAGTCCTGCTCGGTGAATTCAACAGCGGCTACCGCCAGCCGATCAACGCCGTGTACTACCGCAACTCGCAACTGGCGTTGCGCATTCAGTGTTTCCTCGACTTTATCCAGGGCAAACTCGCCGCCTACGCCAGCGCCGAATTCAAAGACTGATTCGTGATCCCTGCGCAAGAGTGAATTGGCCGAGTGCGGGTTTTTCGCCTGAGTTCATCGGCCGATACTCGCTGCATCACTTATTCACGCAGGGAGTTACTCCATGAACGTATTCGTTACCGGCGCGGCCGGTTTTATCGGCGGTTCCATCGCCACCGGCCTGGTGCGCAGCGCCGAGCAGGCTGATGAGCTGAAAGCATTGGGCATGAACGCGGTAATCGGCACCCTCGATGACAGCCAATTGCTGGCGCAACAGGCCCGTGCTGCCGATGCCGTCATCAACGCTGCCAGCAGCGATCATCGCGGTGCGGTGGAAGCGTTACTCGACGCTCTGCGCGGCTCGAACAAGGTCTTTCTGCACACCAGCGGTTCGAGCATCGTCGGCGACGCTTCCGGCGGCAAATCCAGCGATGACATTTACTACGAGGACAACCTGCCGGAGCCGACTGTCGACAAAGCTGCGCGCGTGGCCATCGACAACCTGGTACTCGCGGCGGCGCAGGATGGCGTGAACTCGGCGGTGATCTGCAACACCCTGATCTACGGCCACAGCCTGGGCGTCAACCGCGACAGCGTGCAACTGCCGCGACTGCTCAAGCAGGCGCGCAAAAGCGGCGTCGTTCGCCACGTCGGAACAGGGCAGAACATCTGGTCCAACGTGCACATCGAAGACGTCGTCGCCCTGTATCAGCTGGCGCTGACCAAAAACGTGCCCGGCACTTTCTACTTCGTCGAGAGCGGTGAAGCCTCGTTCATCGACATGACCACCGCCATGGCCGAAGCCCTCAATCTGGGCGAACCGCAAGACTGGCCATTGCAAGACGCCGAAGCCGAATGGGGCTACGAAATGGCCAACTACGGCCTCGGTTCCAACAGCCGCGTACGCGGCAAACACGCCCGCGACCTGCTGGGCTGGACGCCGAAGCGCACGTCGGTGGTGGAATGGATTCGTAACGAAATGGTGTGAGTCCAGCGCGCACCGAGTGAAGCCATTCGCGAGCAGGCTCGCTCCCACAGGTTGACCGCGTTCTGCCTGAACGAATGTGATCAAAAACTGTGGGAGCGAGCCTGCTCGCGAATGCGTCGTGTCAGTCAAATGATCTTGTTTTGACCCACCGCAATCGCGAGCAGGCTCACTCCTACAAATTGACCGCGTTCTGACTGGAGGAATGTGATCAAAAACTGTGGGAGCGAGCCTGCTCGCGAAAGCGGTGGGTCAGTCAATGAAGAGGGTGAATGTGAAGCGGTCTTCGCGAGCAGGCTCGCTCCCACAGAGTTAAGTGGAGATTTGAAATGCCATGAAAATCCCGCCCTCCGATTTTCATTAATCACGACACGCCATACCCATCAGCGACACACCTTGTCTCTCCACGAAAATTACTTTCATGCGGTTTGAAATCTCTATCTCGAAATGATTTATGAGTTTCACAACCCATTCGAACGTGACCCTTTCGAGGAGTACCGCATGACGCCTTCCCTCGGCTATTGGCTGCTGGTCTACGCCGCCGTGGCCATCATCGCGCTGATCGTGTTGATCGCCCGTTACCGGCTCAATCCGTTCATTGTCATCACCCTGATTTCCCTGGGCCTTGCGCTGGTGGCCGGGATGCCGCCGTCGGCGGTGGTCGGTGCGTATGAGGCGGGTGTCGGCAAGACGCTGGGGCATATTGCGCTGGTGGTGGCGTTGGGAACGATGCTCGGCAAGATGATGGCCGAGTCCGGCGGGGCCGAGCAGATGGCGCGCACGCTGATCGAGAAATTCGGTGAGAAGAACGCGCACTGGGCGATGGTCTGCATCGCGTTTCTGGTCGGCTTGCCGCTGTTCTTTGAAGTCGGTTTCGTCTTGCTGGTGCCAATCGCTTTCACCGTGGCGCGCCGCGTTGGTGTGTCGATTCTGATGGTCGGGCTGCCGATGGTCGCCGGCCTTTCGGTGGTGCATGCGCTGGTGCCGCCGCACCCGGCGGCGATGCTCGCGGTGCAGGCCTATCAGGCCTCGGTCGGGCAGACCTTGCTGTACGCGATCGCGATCGGCATTCCGACCGCAATCATCGCCGGCCCGCTGTACGCGAAATTCATCGTGCCGCGCATTCAATTGCCGGCGGACAATCCGCTGG
The DNA here is from genome assembly GCF_004307525.1 of Pseudomonas sp. Sample_21. NCBI lineage: Bacteria > Pseudomonadati > Pseudomonadota > Gammaproteobacteria > Pseudomonadales > Pseudomonadaceae > Pseudomonas > Pseudomonas sp. Sample_21. The sequence continues at coordinate 22,093 of NZ_RCNZ01000117.1, forward strand.
AAAAGCAATTTCTCGAGCGCGAGCCGCGCGACAAATTGCCGGGTTTCGGCATTACGATGGCGACCATTCTGCTGCCGGTGGTGCTGATGTTGATCGGCGGCTGGGCTAACCTGATTTCCACCCCCGGCAGCGCGTTCAACCAGTTCCTGCTGTTCATTGGCAACTCGGTGATCGCGCTGTTGCTGGCGACTTTGCTGAGCTTCTGGACGCTAGGGATTGCCCAAGGTTTCAACCGCGAATCGATCCTCAAGTTCACCAACGAATGCCTCGCGCCCACCGCCAGCATCACCTTGCTGGTCGGTGCTGGTGGCGGCTTGAACCGGATTCTGGTGGATGCCGGCGTCACCGATCAGATCGTCGGCCTCGCTCACGAATTTCACCTGTCGCCACTGATCATGGGCTGGTTGTTCGCTGCGCTGATGCGGGTTGCCACTGGCTCGGCCACCGTGGCGATGACCACCGCATCGGGCGTTGTTGCGCCGGTGGCCATCGGTCTGGGTTATCCACATCCTGAGCTTTTGGTGCTGGCGACCGGCGCGGGCTCGGTTATCTTTTCCCACGTCAACGACGGCGGCTTCTGGTTGATCAAGGAATACTTCAACATGACGGTCGCGCAGACGTTCAAGACCTGGACCGTGCTCGAGACGCTGATTTCGCTGGTCGCTTTCGCGCTGACCGTCGGCCTTTCCTACCTGCTGTAACCGGAGCCCGCCGCCCATGGACATCCTCTACCAGATCCGCGCCCGCCAGGATTCCTTCAGTGCCGGCGAGGGGCGCATTGCGCGGTTGATGCTCGACGATGTCGGCTTTGCCGCCAGCGCCAGCCTCGAAGACCTCGCACAACGCGCCGAGGTCAGCACCGCCACGCTGTCGCGCTTTGCCCGCACGGTCGGCTGCCGCGACCTGCGTGATCTACGTCTGCAACTGGCCCAGGCCAGCGGCGTTGGCAGCCGGTTTCTCGACCCGGCGGGCACGCCTGAGCAGTCGGCGTTCTACGGGCAGATCGTCGGCGACATCGAAACCACCCTGCGCCAGCATCTGGCCGGTTTCGACGAATCGCGCTTCGCCGACGCAGTGAAATTACTCGGTCAGGCGCGGATGATTCACGCGTTCGGCATGGGCGGTTGCTCGACCCTGTGCAGCGATGAATTGCAGGTGCGTCTGGTGCGCCTCGGTTACCCGATTGCGGTGTGCCACGACGCGGTGATGATGCGCGTGACCGCCGCCAGTTTGAACGCCGAGCAAGTGCTGATCGCCTGCTCGCTGACCGGCATCACCCCGGAGCTTTTGGAAACCGTGGAGCTGGCGCGCAATTACGGCGCGCGCATCCTCGCCATCACTCGCGGCGATTCACCGCTGGCCGAACTGGCCGACGTCGTGTTGCCGCTGCAAGGCGCGGAAACCTCGTTCATCTACAAACCGACGGCGGCGCGCTACGGCATGCTGCTGGCCATCGACGTGCTCGCCACCGAGCTGGCGCTGGCCAGCCCTGAAGACAATCAAGAACGTCTGCGGCGAATCAAACTCGCCCTCGACGAATACCGTGGCGGCGACGATCACCTGCCGCTGGGAGACTGACATGCAGTACGACACCCTGATCCGCAACGCGCTGGTTATCGACGGCAGCAACACGCCCGGCTATAAGGCCGACGTGGCAATTCTCAATGGCCGCATCGAGCGCATCGGCGATCTGCCTTACGCCCGCGCCAGCGAAGAAATCGACGCTGCCGGCCGGGTGCTGGCGCCGGGTTTCATCGACGTGCACACCCACGACGACACCGTGGTCATTCGCCAACCCGAGATGCTGCCCAAGCTCAGCCAGGGCGTGACCACGGTGATTGTCGGCAATTGCGGCATCAGCGCTTCGCCAGTGAGTTTGAAGGGCAATCCGCCGGACCCGATGAACCTGCTCGGCAGCGCAGCGGCGTTCGCCTATCCGCGCTTCAGCGACTACCGCGCCGCCGTCGAAGCGGCCAACACCACGTTGAACGTCGCCGCGCTCGTCGGCCACACGGCGCTGCGCAGCAATCACCTCGAGGATTTGTTCCGCACTGCAACGCCCGGCGAAATCACTGCCATGCGCGCGCAGTTGCGCGACAGTCTCGAGGCTGGCGCGTTGGGTTTATCCACAGGCCTGGCCTACGCCAGCGCCTTCAACGCGTCCACCGATGAAGTCATGCAACTGACCGAAGAACTGACGGCGTTCGGCGCGGTGTACACCACCCATCTGCGCAGCGAATTCGCTCCGGTGCTGGAGGCGATGGACGAAGCATTTCAAATCGGCCGACACGCGCAATCGCCGGTGATCATTTCCCACCTCAAATGCGCCGGCGTCGGTAACTGGGGACGCAGTCCGCAATTGCTCGCAGCGCTGGAAGAGGCAGCGAAAACCCATCCGGTCGGTTGCGATTGCTATCCCTATGCGGCGAGTTCCTCGACGCTGGATTTGAAGCAAGTCACCGATGCCCACCGCATCACTATTACCTGGTCGACGCCGCACCCGGAAGTCAGCGGGCGCGACCTGATCGACATCGCAGGCGAATGGAAACTGTCGCTGGAAGAAACCGCGAAACGTCTGCAACCGGCGGGCGCGGTGTACTACGGCATGGACGAGGCCGATGTCAGAAGAATCCTCGCCCATTCGCTTTCGATGGTCGGCTCTGACGGACTGCCCGAAGACCCGTTCCCGCATCCGCGCCTGTGGGGCGCTTTCCCACGGGTGCTGGGCCATTTCAGTCGCGACGTTGGCCTGTTTCCCCTGCACACCGCCGTGCACAAGATGACCGGCCTGTCGGCGGCGCGTTTTGGCTTGCAGGAAAGGGGCGAGATTCGTGAAGGACATTGGGCGGATCTGGTGTTGTTTGATCCGGCGACCGTGCGTGACGTGGCCGACTTCAACGATCCGCAGCGGGCGGCGCAGGGGATTGACGGGGTTTGGGTCAACGGCGTGTTGAGTTATCGCGATGGACAGGCGAATGGGGCGAGGGCAGGGCGGTTTCTTGCGCGACAGGGCGACCTGCGCGACCACTTTCGTTAAGGATTCGTGGTGTGCGTCACAGTGATGGCACATTGCAATTAAAGAAAGCCATCCACAAGCCGATTTGCTGACATCCTCCCCGTCTACACTGTGGGGCCAATCAGTCAGGGAGCACCCCATGAGCTTCGGCAAAACCACCCCGATCCTGCGGATCTTCGATGAGGCCAAGGCTGTCGAGTTCTACGTCGATTTTCTCGGTTTCAAGATCGACTGGCAGCATCGCTTCGAAGCGAATTTTCCGCTGTATCTGCAGGTGTCACGGGGCGAGTGTGTGCTGCATCTGTCCGAGCATCACGGCGATGCCTGCCCGGGTTCGGCGCTGCGTATCGAGACCGATGAGTTGGAGGCGTTTCAGCAGCAGTTGATGGCCAAGGACTATAAGTTTTCCCATCCGCAGATTCAGGCGATGCCGTGGGGCAGCCAGGACATGACCATTGCCGATCCGTTTGGCAATCGGTTGGTGTTTACCAATGCGATCAGTCTTTGAATTTAGCGCCAGAGATCAAAAGCCCCTCACCCTAGCCCTCTCCCGGAGGGAGAGGGGACCGATTGGGGGATGCTCGGGAGTTACGCCGACCTGAATGTTCTGTGCTGAATCCATAATCGAATTGAATGCATGGCGTCGAATCCATAATCGACTCGGTCTTTCAGGTCGACGGACAGCGCAAGACAACCGGGTCGGCTCCCTCTCCCTTGGGAGAGGGCTGGGGTGAGGGGCAACCCCTGACACCCCACAAAAACCAGCCCACACCAAATTCCTCAATAACCCTCAATCAGTCGGCACCAACCGATCCAGCACCCGATTCACTGCCATCTCCGCAACCATCACAATCTGCGCAATGCCCTGCAACGTCTTGCGTTGCGAGCCGTTTACCAGCCCCGCCTGATCGTTGAGCATCACCGTCGCCGACCCTAGTGTTTCGCAGGCGTCGGCCAATAGCGATTCGTTGTCGGCGTCGGGATTGGCCATGTACAGCGTGTTGGACTTGTAGGGCGGGGCCATGAACTCAGCGCTGGACGGGCCGAGGTAATGGTCGAGGGCGCGGTCGGCGGCTTCGTGGAATTTCTTTGAGTCGGCGGATTCGTAGGGGGATGCCGAGTCGGTGGGTGGCGGGTTTGGGGTTACTTTGAACATATCCAGATCCTCATTTTGGCTGGCCACCGCTTTCCTACTAAAGAAAGTGGAGGCAGCTGTGCGCAGGTTAGTAGACCGGGGATCTGGGAAACCGGCGCGCCCGAGAGCGCCCTGCGCACAGCCACCATAAAGCTCAGGCGAGACCTGACTGTCTGATGAACGATGCACCCCAAATATTCCGGGCTACTAAACCCGATCACTGATAGGCAGTGACGCAATCACAGTAGCGATGAGGTCTGGGGCGCACAAGCCGGCGGATTCTGGCGCAGGCGTAGGCAGCGGCGCAAGGAATTGTGGGTGGTTTCGCTGAATGTCTGGCGGCTTTAAACAGTTGTGCCAAGACGTGTTTAATCGGTGTGGCGAATGACGCCTTCGCGAGCAGGCTCGGTCCCACAGGGGATCTGCGGTGAGCTCGGAAATGCAGGCAACCGAGAACTACTGTGGGAGCGAGCCTGCTCGCGAAGAGGCCATCAGCATCACCGCCGATTCCGCAACCGAAACTCCCCCGGCGGCATCCCGCGCCAGCTCTTGAACGTGCGATGAAACGAGCGCGGTTCGGTAAAACCCAGATACTGCGCAATGTCCTGAACCGGCAACGTGCTGTTGAGCAAATAATGCTCCGCCAACTCCTGACGCAGCTCATCGAGAATCTGCTGATACGACGTCCCCACCTGCTGCAATTGCCGCTGCAACGTGCGCACCGAGACGCTGAGCTGTTCGGCCACTTGCTCCTTGCGCGGCAAGCCCTCCTTGAGCAAACCGCGCAGGATGTTTTTCACCTGCTCCCCGAGTGACGCATCTTCCAGCGTCGCCAGCAAACCCATCGCGTGTTCTTCCAGGGTTCGCAGCAATTGCGCATCGGCCTGGCGCAGCGGCAACTGCAAATAATCCAGCGGCACCACCAGCGCCGAATACGCCTGATCGAACCGCACCGGGCAACCAAAAAACGCCTCATATTCGGCCTGCGTCACCGCATCCGGCCGCGCATGCTCCAGCCATACGCAGGCCGGCGACAGCTGCGTGTCGGCGATCCAGCGCGCGTAGTGCAGCCACGAACCGAGCACGTTTTCCACCAGATGCCGACGAATTCGTGGCCGCTCGTAGCGGCAGGTCCAGATCAGATGCACGTGCTCGCCCTGCACCTCAGCGCGGCTGACGCCCATGTCGCCGACGAGTTTTTCAAACGGCATGATCCGGCTCATCGCATCGCCCAGCGTCGCGCAATTCATGGTGATGTAACCGAGCACGCTCCATGAGTTGGGCAAGACGAAATTCGCCGCATGCAGGCCGAACAACCCATCGCCGGAGTGCTCGCAGAAATAATCCAGCAAGCGCTCGTGAACCTCACCCGGCAGGCGCAAGGTGTTGTCGCTCAACTGCTGCGCCTGCAACCCGGCCGCCGCCAACGCAGGCTCGATGGCCATGCCCAACTGTTCGGCATGACGCAGGTATTTGAGCAACGGCGGAACAGAAGTAAAGCCGAGCGATGGCATGGTCGCGGTCCTTTATCGACGGCGCGTGAGCGAATGAATGCCGCAAGGTAAGTGGATTGCCCGGCGAAAGTAAATGCCCGGACGTTTGGCGCCATTGGCTACAGGTTCTGGCCGGATGCGACCGTGACAGATCTCCAGCGCTGACTAGTATGCAAGCTTGATCCAACGGCAGAAAAAGGACACACGCATGCGACGCTGGAACGGCTGGGGAGAGGCAGGCACGGTGGTCGAACTGCCGGCCCAGGGCGCGACATTTCTCCACGAACGCTTGGGCGCCGGCCGGGCATTGCCTGATGCGACATTGGAAGCGGCGTTGACGCAAGTGCCGACCTCGCGCCTGGTCCCACATCGTTTGTACAGCGTCGATACTCACGACCGCCTGTTGCACGCGCGCGGCCAGAGCCTGCCGGACTGGCTGGCGTTGCGCGAAGGCGCGCTGGGTACTTATCCCGATGCCGTGGCGTTTCCTGAAACGGCCGAACAGATCCGCCAATTGCTGGCGCTCGCCCATGATCAGGATCTGTGCCTGATTCCCTATGGCGGCGGCACATCGGTGGCCGGACACATCAATCCGCCGAACTCCACGCGGCCGGTGCTGACGGTGTCGCTGGCGCGGATGAATCGCCTGATCGATCTCGACGAACAGAGCCTGTTGGCGACATTCGGCCCCGGCGCCAGCGGGCCGCAAGTGGAAAGCCAATTGCGCGCGCGCGGCTACACGCTGGGGCATTTTCCGCAGTCGTGGGAGCTGTCGACGCTGGGCGGTTGGGTGGCCAGTCGTTCCAGCGGCCAGCAGTCGTTGCGCTACGGGCGGATCGAGCAATTGTTTGCTGGCGGCACCCTGGAAACCTTCGCCGGGCCTCTGCAGATTCCAACCTTTCCCGCGTCGGCGGCAGGTCCCGATCTGCGTGAAATGGTGCTCGGTTGCGAGGGCCGTTTCGGGATCATTTCCGAGGTCAAGGTGCGGGTCAGTGCGTTGCCGGCGGACGAACGTTTCTACGGTGTGTTCCTGCCCGACTGGCCGCAGGCGCTGCAAGCAATCCGGCAACTGGCGCAGGCGCGCGTACCGCTGTCGATGCTGCGCCTGTCCAACGCGGTGGAAACCGAAACGCAACTGGCGCTGGCCGGCCATCCGCAGCAGATCGCCTGGCTGGAAAAGTACCTCAAGCTGCGCGGCGCCGGCGACGGCAAATGCCTGCTGACCTTCGGCGTCACCGGCAATCGCCAGCAAAACGCACTGTCGCTGAAACACGCGCGCCAGCATCTGAAAGCCTTCGGCGGCGTATTCACCGGCACCCTGCTGGGCAAGAAGTGGGCGCAGAACCGCTTCCGTTTTCCTTACCTGCGCGAGAACCTGTGGAACGCCGGTTACGTGGTGGACACCCTCGAAACGGCCACCGACTGGAGCAACGTCGACCACTTGCTCAGCCTGATCGAAAACAGCCTGCGCGATGCCCTGGCCGCCGAGGGCGAGCGCGTGCATGTGTTTACTCATCTCTCGCACGTTTACGGCGAAGGCTCGAGCATTTACACCACTTACGTGTTTCGCCCGGCAGCGGACTATGCCGCGACGCTGGCGCGCTGGCGGATGCTCAAACACGCGGCCAGCCAGACTATCGTCGACAACCACGGCACCATCAGTCATCAGCACGGCGTCGGCAAGGATCATGCGCCGTATCTGCTGCGCGAAAAAGGCCCGCTGGCGATGCAGACGTTGCAGGCGCTGAGCGAACATTTCGACCCGGAGGGGCGCCTCAACCCGGGCACGCTGTTGCCAGAGTCGCGGCCATGACGGCGAACTGGAACGCGCAGTGGCGCGAACAGATCCTGCCGACGCTGGCGGATGAAACCTGGGACCTGATCGTCATCGGCGGCGGCATCAGCGGCGCCGGGATCGTTCGCGAAGCGGCGCGGCGGGGCTGGCGTTGTCTGCTGCTGGAGCAGCGCGATTTTGCCTGGGGCACCTCCAGCCGATCATCGAAAATGGTCCACGGCGGTTTGCGGTACATCGCCAAGGGTCAGTGGCGGCTGACCCGCGATTCGGTGCGCGAGCGTCAGCGCCTCCTCGACGAGGCGCCGGGGCTGGTCGAGCCGATGAGTTTCATGATGCCGCACTATCGCGGCGGCTTTCCCGGGCCGCGCGTCATGGGCGGCTTGCTCTCGGTTTACGACGCGCTGGCGGGGCGGCGCAACCATGCTTTTCATGACGCGCAGCAACTGCGTTTTCTCGCCCCGGGGGTGAAGGAAAACGGCCTGCTCGGCGGCAGCTGTTTTGTCGATGCACTGACCGATGATGCGCGGCTGGTGATGCGCGTACTGCGCGAGGCCCGGGCCGATGGCGCGGTGGTGCTCAATGGTGTGCGCGTCACGCAACTGCTGCGTGAAGGCGGGCGCGTGTGCGGGGTTCAGATCGAAGATTGCGAAAGCGGGGCGACGCTGCAATTGCGCTCTGGCGTGCTGGCCGTGGCTACGGGCGCTTGGGCTGAGCGCTTGCGTCCCGCCGAAGCAGCGAAGCAATTGCGCCCGTTGCGCGGCAGTCATCTATTGCTGCCGGGCTGGCGTTTGCCAGTGGCGCAGGCGTTCACTTTTCTGCATCAGCGCGATCGGCGCCCGGTGTTTGTGTTTCCGTGGGAAGGCGCGACGGTGGTCGGCACCACGGACCTCGATCACCGCGAAGACCTCGACCACAGCGCGCGCATTTCCAGCGACGAACTCGACTATCTGCTCACCGCGTGCCAGCAGCAATTTCCCGGTGCCGAAGTGGGTGTCGACGACGTGCTGTCGACCTGGTCAGGCGTGCGTCCGGTGGTCGGCAGCGCGGCGGGTGCGCAGCAGGACAAACCGTCTAACGAAACCCGCGAACATGTGCTGTGGCAAGAGCCCGGTTGCGTGACTTTGGCCGGCGGCAAACTGACCACATTTCGCCCGCAAGCGATCG
>NZ_RCNZ01000025.1:0-30118 GCF_004307525.1 Pseudomonas sp. Sample_21
TTTCGACTGCGCCGGAAGTGGGGCGAATTATAGACCTCTGGAATCTGCCGTCAACACCTATTTTCATATTTCTGTCATATCGGTCAAAAAGCCCCGAAAACGCGAAGGCCGACCTGAAAGGTCGGCCTTCTGCACATCCAGCTACTTATAAGCTAGGGAATGCGAACTGCGAAGCTTCATGGCTTGCACGCTGCGGCCAGCGCTGGGTGATTGCCTTGCGACGAGTATAGAAGCGCACGCCGTCCGGACCGTACGCATGCAGGTCGCCAAACAGTGAACGCTTCCAGCCGCCGAAGCTGTGATAAGCCACCGGCACCGGCAGCGGCACGTTGACGCCGACCATACCGACTTCGATCTCGTCACAGAACAGCCGCGCCGCTTCGCCGTCACGGGTGAAGATGCAGGTGCCGTTGCCGTATTCGTGATCATTGATCAGTTGCATCGCCTCTTCCAGGCTGTTCACCCGCACCACGCACAGCACTGGCCCGAAGATCTCTTCTTTATAGATGCGCATCTCTGGAGTGACGTTGTCGAACAGGCAGCCACCGAGGAAGAAGCCTTCTTCATGCCCGGCAACGCTCAAACCACGACCATCAACCACCAGGGTCGCGCCCGCCGCCACACCGTCGTCCACATAACCGCTGACCTTGTCACGCGCCTGACCGGTAACCAACGGCCCCATGTCCAGACCGCACGAGGTACCCGCACCGATTTTCAGCGCTTTGATCTGTGGAACCAGTTTCGCCACCAGCGCGTCCGCGACCTGGTCGCCAACACACACGGCCACCGAGATGGCCATGCAGCGTTCGCCGCAGGAACCGTAGGCCGCGCCCATCAGTGCACTGACCGCATTGTCCAGATCGGCATCCGGCATCAACACCGCGTGGTTCTTCGCGCCGCCCAGTGCCTGAACGCGTTTGCCGCGCTTGGTGCCTTCGGCGTAGATGTATTCGGCAATCGGTGTCGAACCGACGAAGCTCAGCGCTTTGACTTCCGGCGCTTCGATCAACGCGTCCACCGCCGTCTTGTCACCATGAACCACACTCATCACACCTTTCGGCAACCCGGCTTCCAGCAGCAACTGAGCGATCAGCAGCGTCGAGCTTGGATCGCGCTCGGATGGTTTGAGGATGAAGCAGTTGCCGCAGACGATCGCCAGCGGGTACATCCACAGCGGCACCATGGCCGGGAAGTTGAACGGGGTGATACCGGCCACAATCCCCAACGGCTGGAAGTCCGACCAGGCATCGATGTTCGGGCCGACGTTGCGGCTGTACTCGCCCTTGAGGATTTCCGGGGCGGCGCAGGCGAACTCGACGTTCTCGATACCGCGCTTCAATTCACCGGCAGCGTCTTCCAGGGTCTTGCCGTGCTCTTCGCTGATCAGTTGCGAGATGCGCGCCTCGTTCTGCTCCAGCAGTTGCTTGAAGCGGAACATCACTTGAGCGCGTTTGGCCGGGGGCGTGTTGCGCCAAGCCGGAAACGCAGCCTTGGCGGCATCAATGGCTTTCTGAATGGTGGCCTGGCTGGCCAGTGGCAGTTTATGAATTGCCTGACCGGTAGACGGGTTGAACACATCTACCGCGCGACCGGTTTCGGTCACCAGTTCGCCATTGATCAAATGCGGGATAACACTCATCGAACACTCCTGAATTCTGGTCCGCAGGCGCCGCAAAAGGCGCCTGCCGTTTCGTACATATATAGAAGGAAAAATCAGTCGAGCTTGTTCAGCACTTCGCCGACCGCGTCGAACAGACGATCGAGGTCTTGCGGCTTGCTGTTGAAGGTTGGGCCGAACTGCAGGGTGTCGCCGCCGAAGCGCACGTAGAACCCGGCTTTCCATAAGGCCATGCCCGCTTCGAAAGGACGTACGATGGCATCGCCGTCACGCCCGGCAATCTGGATCGCGCCGGCCAGGCCGTAGTTACGGATGTCGATGACGTTCTTCGAGCCTTTCAGGCCGTGCAACGCGTTCTCGAAATGCGGCGCAATTTCGGCGACGCTCTGCACCAGGTTTTCCTTTTTCAGCAAATCGAGTGCTGCGAGGCCGGCGGCACAGGCCACCGGGTGCGCCGAATAGGTGTAGCCATGGGGGAATTCCACGGCGTATTCCGGCGTCGGCTGGTTCATGAAGGTCTGGTAGATCTCGGAGCTGGCAATCACCGCGCCCATCGGGATGGCGCCGTTGGTGACCTGCTTGGCGATGCACATCAGGTCTGGAGTCACGCCGAAGCTCTCGGCGCCGAACATCGAACCGGTGCGGCCGAAACCGGTGATCACTTCGTCGAACACCAGCAGGATGTTGTGCTGATCGCAAATCTCGCGCAGACGCTTGAGGTAACCCTGCGGCGGAACCAGCACCCCTGCAGAGCCGGCCATCGGTTCAACGAACACCGCAGCGATGTTGGAAGCGTCGTGCAGTTCGATCAACTTGAGCAGCTCATTGGCCAAAGCAATACCGCCCTGCTCCGGCATGCCACGGGAAAACGCGTTGCTCGCCAGCAGTGTGTGCGGCAGGTGATCGACATCCATCATCGCCTGACCGAACAGCTTGCGGTTGCCGTTGACGCCGCCGAGGCTGGTGCCGGCGATGTTCACACCGTGGTAACCACGGGCGCGGCCGATCATCTTGGTCTTGGTCGCCTGGCCTTTCAGGCGCCAGTAAGCACGGACCATTTTCACCGCGGTATCGGCGCATTCGGAACCGGAGTCGGTGAAGAACACGTGGTTCAGATTGCCCGGGGTCAGTTCGGTGATTTTCTCTGCCAGCTGGAACGACAATGGATGGCCGTACTGGAAGCCCGGCGAGTAATCGAGGGTGCCCAGTTGTTTCGAAACGGCTTCCTGAATTTCCTTGCGGGTGTGCCCGGCGCCGCAGGTCCACAGACCGGACAGCGAGTCGTAGATCTTGCGGCCCTTGTCGTCGAACAGCCAGCTGCCTTCAGCGCCGACGATCAGACGCGGGTCGCGCTGAAAGTTGCGGTTGGCGGTGTACGGCATCCAGTGCGCGTCCAGCTTCAGTTGGCTGGCCAGTGGCGACGGCGCGTTTTCAGGCATGTTCATCGGGCAAAACCTCGCAGGGCATAAGCGTCAGGGAGATGGAAAGCGTTGTTGCAGCTAAATTGCCACGGCGATAAAGTCGGTGAAATCCAACTCTTCTAACCTTCAGTTAGATCATTGCTAAACAAAGAGAACAAGAAATGAGCAGCCGCCGCGCCGATCCATTGGCCCAGGTCAGTGATTTTGATATTCGCCTGCTGCGGATTTTTCGCAGCGTCGTGGAGTGTGGCGGCTTCTCCGCAGCGGAAACCGTGCTTGGCATCGGCCGCTCGGCGATCAGCCAGCAGATGAGCGATCTGGAACAGCGCCTCGGCTTGCGCTTGTGCCAGCGCGGCCGGGCCGGATTTTCCCTGACCGAGGAGGGTCGTGAGGTGTATCAATCAGCGCTGCAATTGTTGAGTGCGCTGGAAAGTTTCCGCACCGAGGTCAACGGCCTGCACCAACACCTGCGCGGCGAGCTGATCATCGGCCTCACCGACAACCTCGTCACCCTGCCGCACATGCGCATCACCCACGCCCTCGCGCAGTTAAAAGAACGCGGGCCGGATGTGCAGATCCAGATTCGCATGATTGCACCAAACGAAGTTGAACAAGGTGTGCTCGACGGGCGCCTGCACGTTGGCGTGGTGCCGCAGGCCAGCGCCTTGTCGGGACTGGAATATCAGCCGTTGTACAGCGAGCGTTCGCTGCTGTATTGCGCGGTGGGTCATCCGCTGTTTTATGTCGACGACAAGCAACTCGATGATCAACGCCTCGACAGTCAGGACGCGATTGCGCCGACCTTCCGTTTGCCGGCAGAGATTCAGGCGCACTACCAGGCGCTCAACTGCACCGCCAGTGCCTCTGACCGTGAGGGCATGGCATTTCTGATTCTGACCGGGCGCTACATCGGTTACCTGCCGGATCACTACGCCAATCTTTGGGTACAGCAGGGGCGCTTGCGTGCGCTCAAGGCCGGCACGCGTTTTTACGATTTGAGTCTGGCATCGGTCACGCGCAAGGGGCGGCGCCCTCATTTGGTGCTGGAAAGTTTCCTCGAGAGTCTGGCCGCGACGCGATAGATAAGCGCGCAGAGCCCAGCCCGGCTGGGCCTCATCGACAGAATCGAGGAATAACCTGAGCAAGTGGACAGTTTTTTGCAGAGAAGGGGTAACTCTCCTTCAAGAAGCCAAAGCCATGCAGCCAGATTCCGATTCATCCAGTGAACTGATCTACGGCCTCAACGACCGCCCCAAACCACTCGCCGCCATTCTCGCCGCGCTGCAACACGTGCTCGCGAGTTTCGTCGGCATCATCACCCCGCCACTGGTGATCGGTTCCGCGCTCGGGCTGACCGCGCATCTACCGTACCTGATCAGCATGGCGCTGATGGTCTCGGGCGTCGGCACTTTTATCCAGGCGCGGCGACCGTTCGGCATTGGCGCGGGGATGATCTGTCTGCAAGGCACCAGTTTCGCGTTTCTCGGTGCGGTGCTGTCGGCCGGGTTTCTGGTCAAGCAGCGCGGCGGCAGCCCGGAAGATATCCTGGCGATGATTTTCGGCGTGTGCTTTTTCGGCGCAATCGTGCAGATCGTGCTCAGCCGTTTCATCGGTCAGTTGCGCCGAGTGGTGACACCGCTGGTGACCGGCATCGTCATCACGCTGATCGGCATCAGCCTGATCAAGGTCGGCATCACCGATCTGGGTGGCGGCTTCAACGCGCCGGACTTCGGCGCGCCGGGCAATCTGGCCTTGGGCGTGTTCGTGCTGCTGACGATCATTCTGCTCAACCGCTCGAATACGCCGTGGGTGCGACTGTCGGCGATCATCATCGGACTGGTGCTCGGCAGCCTCGCGGCGTGGTTCAGCGGGAAACTGGTCCCGCAGCCGTTGCCTGACTTGCCGCTGGTGAGTTTTCCTACGCCGTTCAAGTTCGGATTCAACTTCGACTGGACGGCTTTCCTGCCGGTCGCGCTGATTTACCTGATCAGCACCATCGAAACCGTCGGCGACCTCACCGCCAATTGCATGCTTGCCCGCCAACCGATCAGCGGCCCTTCTTATATAAGCCGCTTGCGCGGTGGCGTGCTCGGTGATGGTGTCAGTTGCATGATCGCGGGGACCTTCAGCGCCTTCCCCAACACAACGTTCGCGCAGAACAACGGCGTGATCCAATTGACCGGCGTTGCCAGCCGCTACGTCGGCCTGTACATCGGCGCGATCCTGTTCTGCCTCGGCCTGTTCCCGATGATCGGTGCGGTGCTGCAACAGATTCCGAAACCGGTGCTGGGCGGCGCAACGCTGGTGATGTTCGGCGCTGTGGCGGCGGCGGGCGTGCGTATTCTCGCGCAGTCACCGCTGGACCGGCGCAGCATGTTGATCATCGCCACTTCGTTCGGCGTCGGCCTCGGCATCGCCGCGCAACCGAACCTGCTGCACCTGCTGCCGAAACTGGTGCAGAACCTGTTCGACTCGGCGATCACCAGCGGCGGGCTGACGGCAATCGTCCTCTGTCTGTTGTTGCCGGAAGGCAAAACCGCCGAGACAAAAAGCCCCGCGTCATTGAACAAGATCGAACAGGCGTAACTGTTTTTCCGCGCCAGGACTTGTCGGATGCCTGTGGGTGCGCTATCAACGCAACTGGTTGCACCCACAGACAATCCCGGAAGTGCCTATGACCTTTGAAGTCCCAGCCCACGGCGGCAAACCCGCCAGCCGCATTCGTCAGAAGAACGAAGAGACCATTCTCAAAGCCGCCGAAGACGAGTTCGCCCGTCACGGGTTCAAAGGCACCAGCATGAACACCATCGCGCAGAATGCCGGGCTGCCCAAGGCCAACCTGCATTACTACTTCACCAACAAGCTCGGTTTGTATGTGGCGGTGCTGAGCAACATCATCGAGTTGTGGGACAGCACCTTCAACACCCTCACTGCCGAGGATGACCCGGCCGAAGCGCTGACCCGCTACATCCGCGCGAAGATGGAATTCTCGCGGCGCCAGCCACAGGCCTCGCGGATCTTCGCCATGGAAGTGATCAGCGGCGGCGAATGCCTGAGCGAATATTTCAATCAGGATTACCGCACCTGGTTCACCGGGCGCGCGGCGGTGTTTCAGGCGTGGATCGATGCGGGCAAAATGGACCCGGTCGATCCGGTGCATCTGATTTTCCTGCTGTGGGGCAGCACTCAGCATTATGCCGACTTCGCCACGCAGATCTGCCGCGTCACCGGGCGCAGCAAGTTGACCAAGCAGGACATGGAAGACGCCGGCAACAACCTGATCCGCATCATTCTCAAAGGCTGCGGCCTCACTCCTTCTCTATAAGACGTTTATGCCTTTCACCCTCAGCGGTTTTTGCGAGTACCGCGAAGAGATTCGCAAAAGCCGTTTCATCACTCTGGCGACGCCGATCAGCAGCCCCGCCGATGCGCAGGCGTTTTTCGAGCAGCACAGCGATTTGAATGCCACGCACAATTGCTGGGCGTGGAAACTCGGCGCGCAATACCGCAGCACTGACGACGGCGAGCCGGGCGGCACGGCCGGGCGCCCTATTCTGGCGGCGATCGAGGCGCAGGACTGCGATCAGGTCGCGGTGCTGGTAATTCGCTGGTACGGCGGCATTCAACTGGGCACCGGCGGTTTGGCCCGAGCCTATGGCGGTGGCGCCAACAAGTGCCTGCAAGCGGCGGACAAAATCGAGCTGATCAGCCGCGTACCGCTGAGTTGCGCCTGTGGATTTGCCGAGTTGGCGCTGGTGAAGTTGCGCGTGGCCGATCTCGGTGGCTTGGTGGTGGAGGAAAACTTTACGGCCAATGGTGTTGAGTTGAAGCTGGCGGTGGGGGAAGCGCAGATCGAAGTATTGCAGAGTCAGTTGGCGGATCTGAGCCGTGGGCGGATTTTGTTGCAGCGGTAGGCTGCGATCTTTTAGGGCATCCCTCGTTTTCCTTATTCCACAGACTTGCCCACATCGGCTGTGCACCCGACTGTGGATAACCTGAGCACATACCGCTGTAACCCTTCTGTCATGCGGCTTTGCGCGATTTGTTCAATTTTCGTTCAATTGACCCGACAAAAGGGAAATCCAGCGTAAAAACAAACAGTTACCTTCGTTTATCACCATTAGAACAAAAGCATCGCAGTGCTTATGCCCACCCTCGGCGCTTGCGCACAATTACTGTGGAGCAACCTGTGGATAAGCCGTTCATGACCGCCGCAGCCGCTGGATCTGTCTGGCTCCCAGGCCGTTGCTCGTTTTTTAACCAACTGCAAGCGGGCAAAACTGGAGCCTGTTCAATGGCTTTGCGCTGAATTGGTGCTCGATTGAAAGACAAAACACCCGCCGATGCGCTGCTGTCGGCACTTGCGGACTGGCTCCGCAAGCGTTCCTGACTCAATGGCCAGGAAATTGCTTTATCCACAGGCACAACTCCAAGTCAGTCGAGCCTGTCATGTCCATCGCCCCTTCCCCACCGCGCCTGCAACTGCGCCAGATCAGCAAACGCTACCCCGGTTGTCTGGCCAACGACGCCATCGACCTGAGCATCGCGCCGGGTGAAATCCATGCCCTGCTCGGTGAAAACGGCGCGGGCAAAAGTACGTTGATGAAGATCATTTACGGGGTCACCCAGTGCGACAGCGGTGAAATGCTCTGGCAGGGACAGCGCGTGCAGATGCGCAATCCGGCGCAGGCGCGGCAGTTGGGCATTGGCATGGTGTTCCAGCATTTCTCGCTGTTCGAAGCCCTCAGCGTGGCGCAGAACATTGCCCTGGCGATGGGCGCGGCGGCCGGCACGCCGAAGCAACTGGAGCCGAAGATTCGCGAAGTAGCGCGGCGTTACGGCATGGCGCTGGAGCCGGAGCGACTTGTCCACAGCCTGTCGATCGGCGAGCGCCAGCGGGTGGAAATCATCCGTTGCCTGATGCAGGACATCCGCCTGCTGATTCTCGATGAGCCGACCTCAGTACTGACGCCGCAAGAGGCGGACGAATTGTTCATCACCCTGCGTCGCCTTGCCGCCGAGGGCTGCAGCATTCTGTTTATCAGCCACAAGCTCGGTGAAGTGCGCGCCTTGTGCCATAGCGCCACGGTGCTGCGCGGCGGCCGGGTTGCCGGGCATTGCGAGCCCGCCGAATGTTCGGACCAGCAACTGGCGCAAATGATGGTCGGTGACGCGGCGGCTTTGATTGGCGAGTATCCGAAGGTCAGCGGTGGCGCGGCATTTCTGCAGGTGCAGGGTTTGAGCTGGCACAACCCGGATCCGTTCGGCTGCTCGCTGACCGACATCGACCTGCAAGTGCGCAGTGGTGAAATCGTCGGCATCGCCGGGGTCGCGGGCAATGGTCAGGATGAATTGCTCGCCCTGCTCAGCGGCGAACAGCCCTTGCCTCGTGCGCAAGCGGCGACCCTGCGCTTCGCAGATAGAAACGTCGCTGACCTGCGCCCGGATGCGCGGCGCAAACTTGGTCTGGCCTTCGTGCCGGCCGAACGCCTTGGCCACGGCGCGGTGCCGGAGTTGAGTCTGGCCGATAACGCCCTGCTCAGTGCTTTCCAGCAAGGACTGGTCAGCCACGGGTTGATTCAACGAAGCAAAGTCGAAGCCCTCGCGCAGCAGATCATCCAGCGTTTCGGCGTGAAGACCCCGGACACGCAAACCGCTGCGCGCAGCCTGTCCGGCGGCAACTTGCAGAAATTCATCCTCGGCCGGGAAATTCTTCAGCAACCGAAACTGCTGATCGCCGCGCACCCGACCTGGGGCGTCGACGTCGGTGCCGCCGCCACCATTCATCGCGCCTTGATCGTCCTGCGCGATGCCGGCGCGGCGATTCTGGTGATTTCCGAAGACCTCGATGAGCTGTTCCAGATCAGCGATCGCCTCGGCGCGCTGTGCGGCGGGCGTCTCTCGGCGCTGCAAGACACCAGCGCTACACAACTGAGCGATGTCGGCGCGTGGATGGCCGGCCAGTTCGATCACTCACCTCGCGCCGCTTCGGTTTAACGGAGTTCCAACCATGCTGCTTTCTCTCGAACCCCGTGGCCAGCAATCGCGCCTGATGCTGTGGTGCTCGCCGTTATTGGCGGCGGCCCTGACCCTCGGCTGCGGCTCGCTGTTGTTCATCGCGCTGGGCCACGACCCACTGCAAACCTTGCACACACTGCTGATCGCACCGGTCAGCGATTTGTATGGCGTGTCTGAATTGCTGGTCAAGGCGCTGCCGATTCTGCTCTGCGCACTCGGCCTGGCCGTAGCCTATCAGGCGCGGATCTGGAACATCGGCGCCGAAGGCCAACTTCTACTTGGCGCCTTGGCCGGCAGTGCTCTGGCAGTGAACGTTATCGACATGCAAAGTCGCTGGGCGCTGGTGCTGATTCTGCTGACCGGCACGCTGGCCGGCGCCGCATGGGCCGGGCTCACCGCATGGCTGCGCACGCGCTTCAACGCCAACGAAATCCTCACCAGCATCATGCTCAATTACATCGCGTTGAACCTGCTGCTGTTCTGCGTGCACGGGCCGTTGAAGGATCCGGCGGGCTTCAATTTTCCCGAGTCGGCGATGTTCGGCGACGCCAGTCGTTTGCCGCTGCTGCTGGAGGACGGCCGCGTGCATGCCGGCGTGTATTTCGCCCTGCTCGCGCTGGTTGCGGTGTGGGTGTTGTTGCAGAAAAGCTTCATCGGCTTCCAGATCAAAGTGCTCGGGCTGGACAAGCGTGCGGCAGGTTTTGTCGGCTTCCGCGAGAAGCGCCTGATCTGGCTGGCGCTGTTGATCAGCGGTGGTCTGGCCGGGCTCGCCGGGGTCTGCGAAGTGACCGGGCCGATCGGCCAACTGGTGCCCCAAGTGTCGCCGGGCTATGGCTACGCAGCGATCACCGTGGCGTTCCTCGGACGGTTGAATCCGATCGGCATTCTGTTCTCCAGTCTGCTCATGGCGCTGCTGTACATCGGCGGCGAGAGCGCGCAGATGTCGCTCAACCTGCCGCAGGCAATCACTCAATTGTTCCAGGGCATGATGCTGTTTTTCCTGCTCGCCTGTGACGTGCTGATTCTCTATCGGCCACGCCTGAAACTGCGCTGGACCCGGCGCGCCTCGACCCCTGCCGTAACCGCCGGAGCGCTGTGATGGATATCGATCTGTTGAGCAATATTTTCTACGCGATGGTCCGCTGCGGCACGCCGCTGCTGCTGGTGGCATTGGGTGAGTTGATCTGCGAGAAAAGCGGCGTCCTCAACCTCGGCCAGGAAGGCATGATGCTGTTCGGTGCGGTGATCGGTTTTATCGTCGCGCTGAACAGCGGCAACCTGTGGCTGGGTGTGCTGCTGGCGATGTTGGCCGGGATGCTGTTGTCGTCACTGTTTGCCCTGGTCGCGCTGGTATTCAACGCCAATCAGGTGGCCACCGGGCTGGCGCTGACGATCTTCGGCGTGGGCCTGTCGACGTTTGTCGGCGCGGCCTGGGTGGGTAAGCCGCTGGCAGGTTTCGAGCCTTTGGCGATTCCGTATCTGAGTGAGATCCCGCTGATCGGGCGGATGCTGTTTGCCCAGGATCTGCTGGTGTATCTGTCGTTCGCGCTGTTTGCGCTGGTGGCGTGGGTGATCATCAAAAGCCGTGTCGGCCTGATCATTCAGGCGGTCGGTGAAAACCCGGATGCGGCCAGCGCCATGGGCTTGCCGGTGCTGACCGTGCGCACCTTGGCGGTGTTGTTCGGCGGAGCAATGGCCGGGCTGGCCGGGGCTTATCTGTCGCTGGCGTACACACCGATGTGGGCAGAGAACATGACCGCAGGGCGCGGCTGGATCGCTCTGGCGCTGGTGGTGTTTGCCAGTTGGCGGGTGTGGCGCTTGCTGCTAGGGGCGTATCTGTTCGGCCTCGCCAGCATTCTGCACTTGGTGGCACAGGGATTGGGACTGGCGATTCCTTCGAGCCTGCTGGCGATGCTGCCGTATGTGGCGACGATCTTGGTGCTGGTGATGCTGTCCCGCGATGCCGTGCGCACTCGTCTGTATGCGCCGGTTTCGTTGGGGCAGCCGTGGCAATCGGGACATTAGTTGATGCCAGAGCGGGCCTCTTCGCGAGCAGGCTCGCTCCCACAGGGGATCTGAGTGAACTCGGGCAAATGTGGGAGCGAGCCTGCTCGCGAAAGCGTCCGCACAGGCAACACTTGAACCACGCCTCATGATTGTTTCTGATCAAACACCCTCGAGAAACTCAAGAAGCCTGGAGTATGCTCCGGGGTCAAAGCCTGTTTTCGCCAAGCGCTGCAACTGTGGCCCGGTCAGGCGTGTCCATTGAATCCTGAATGCTGACTTTCAAGGAAACCCATCATGTCTCAGGCAAAAAACGCACTGATCATCGGCGCCTCCCGCGGCTTGGGCCTCGGTCTGGTGAAGACCCTGCTGGGCGATGGCTGGCAAGTCACCGCGACAGTGCGCAATCCGCAGAAGGCCGAGGCGCTGCAAGCGCTGGGTGACGTGCGCATCGAGAAGCTCGACATGGACGATCAGCAAGCGGTGATCGCTCTAAGCCAGAAACTCAAGGGCGAAACCTTCGATCTGTTGTTCGTCAACGCCGGGGTCAAAGGCCCGGACGTGCAGACGCCGGGCGGCGCGACATTGGCCGAGGTCGGGCAACTGTTTTTCACCAACGCAGTGGCGCCGATCAATCTGGCCCAGCGTTTCGTCGGGCAGATCCGCGAAGGCAGCGGCGTGCTGGCGTTCATGAGTTCGGTGCTCGGCAGCGTGACCATGCCCGACGCGCCGGAGCTGGCGTTGTACAAGGCGAGCAAAGCGGCGCTGAATTCGATGACCAACAGTTTTGTCACGCAACTGGGCGAGCAGAAACTCACCGTACTGTCGTTGCACCCGGGCTGGGTGAAGACCGACATGGGCGGCGAAGGTGCTGACTTGGATGTAGAGACCAGCACTCGCGGGCTGATTGACCAGGTCAATGCATTCACCGGCAAGGGCGGGCATCACTTCGTCAATTACAAGGGTGAAACGATTGCCTGGTAAGCACTGAAAATCCCGATGTGGGAGCGAGCCCGCTCGCGAATACGATCTGTCAGGTAAATCTGTATCGACTGACATGACGCCTTCGCGAGCAGGCTCGCTCCCACAGGGAGTAATGGTGAATGGTCGGGTGGCGCTTGCCCGGCGCTGCGATTTGTTTGAAACTGCGCGCCTCGTCCTTCGCGGCGACCCTGGATCAGCAGACAGGGCAACACTGAGCTGGCAACCCTGAACCCAACTTTCAGAGGAGCCGGCCACAATGCCTGCGACCCGTACCTGGTTAAAAAATCCCCTCGCCATTTTCACCTCCAACGAGCTTGATGCCCGTGGCGGTCTTGTCGTGCAAGACGGTGTCATCGTCGAAGTCCTCGCTGCCGGTCAGCAGCCGTCGGCGCCCTGCAATGAAGTGTTCGATGCCCGCGAGCATGTGATCCTGCCGGGCCTGATCAACACTCACCATCACTTCTATCAAACCCTGACCCGCGCCTGGGCGCCGGTGGTCAATCAGCCGCTGTTTCCGTGGCTGAAAACCCTGTACCCGGTATGGGCGCGGCTGACCCCGGAAAAACTCGCCCTCGCCACCAAAGTGGCGCTGGCCGAATTGCTGCTCTCAGGTTGCACCACCGCTGCGGACCATCACTATCTGTTCCCGGACGGTCTGGAAAACGCCATCGACGTGCAGGTCGAAACGGTGCGTGAACTGGGCATGCGCGCCATGCTCACGCGCGGCTCGATGAGCCTTGGCGAGAAGGACGGCGGCCTGCCTCCGCAACAAACGGTGCAGGAAGGCCAGGTGATTCTCGACGACAGCCAGCGGCTGATTCACGAGTACCACGAGCGTGGCGACGGCGCGCAGATCCAGATCGCCCTGGCGCCATGTTCGCCATTTTCGGTGACCCCGGAAATCATGTCGGCCAGCGCTGATCTGGCGAACAAACTCGATGTGCGTCTGCACACCCATCTCGCTGAAACCCTTGATGAAGAAGACTTCTGCCTGCAACGCTTCGGTCTGCGCACCGTCGATTATCTGGACAGCGTCGGCTGGCTCGGCCCGCGAACATGGCTGGCCCACGGCATCCATTTCAACCCCGACGAAATCGCCCGCCTCGGCCAGGCCGGCACGGGCATCTGCCACTGCCCAAGCTCGAACATGCGCCTGGCGTCCGGCATCTGCCCGAGCATCGAGCTGACCGACGCCGGCGCGCTGTTCGGTCTTGGCGTCGACGGTTCGGCATCCAATGATGCCTCGAACATGATCCTCGAAGCGCGTCAGGCCCTGTACATCCAGCGCCTGCGCTACGGCGCCGAAAAGATCACCCCGGAACGCGTGCTGGGCTGGGCGACCAAGGGTTCGGCGAGCCTGCTCGGTCGCAGCGACATCGGCGAAATCGCCGTGGGCAAACAGGCGGATCTGGCGTTGTTCAAGCTCGATGAACTGCGCTTCTCCGGTAGCCATGATCCGATTTCGGCGCTGTTGTTGTGCGGCGCGGATCGGGCGGATCGAGTGATGATTGGCGGCAAGTGGCGTGTGGTTGATGGGCAGGTTGAAGGGTTGGACCTGAAAGGTTTGATCGCCGATCACAGCCAGGCGGCTCGGCAGTTGATTGCCGGCACCTGAGTCACCGCCGTTCAAAACTGTGGGAGCGAGCCTGCTCGCGAAGAGGGAGTGTCAGACAACATGTTTGTTGGATGACACACCGTTTTCGCGAGCAGGCTCGCTCCCACATGGGTATCTGCCAGCCCTAAAGGCCCAGTAGGGACAGCATGATGAATGTGGCAAACAGCACAAAGTGCGTCATGCCCTCAATGGCGTTGGTCTCGCCGTCATTGAGGTTGATTGCGCTGACGATCAGGGTGATGAAGATCATCACCGTTTGCACCGGAGTCATCGCCATCTGAAATGGCTGGCCGGTGTACAGCGCCATCGCTTCCATCACCGGCACGGTCAGTATCACCGTCGACAGTGATGCGCCCATCGCAATGTTGACCACCGACTGCATGCGATTGGCCAGCGCCGCTCGTAATGCGGTGAGAATCTCCGGCGCGGCGGAAATCGCTGCCACCAGAATCGCCGTGATTACCGGCGGCGCGCCCGTGCCTTCCAGGCCCAGATCGAGGGTCTTGGACATCACCTCGGCCAGTGCGCCGATGATCGCCACCCCCGACACCAGAATGCCGATCGACAGCGCCAGGCTGACCGGCTTCGGCTCCTGCTCGACCGGCTCCTTCTTGCGACGTTTGTCCGGGTAGCTGTAGCTGAAAAAGTAACTGTGCGGGCCGACCTGCATGCGCAGGAACAGCGCGTAGAGCACCATCATCGCGCCAATGGTGAACGCCGAATACATCTTCCAGTTGGCCTCGGGAATGAACTCCGGGACCACCATCGATACGCCCATCGCGGTAAGGATCATCACGCTATAGCTGCGCGCCGAATCGTCGTTGTAGGACTGCTCGCCGTGTTTGATCCCGCCCATCAGTGCGGCGAGGCCGAGGATGCCGTTGATGTCGAGCATCACCGCTGAATAAATCGTGTCGCGCACCAGTGTTGCCGAGGCTTCGTTGCTCATCATGATCGCCAGGATCACCACTTCGACCAGCACCGCCGAGAGCGTGAGGATCATCGTGCCGTAGGGGTCGCCGACCTTTTCCGCCAGCAGTTCAGCGTGATGAGCAACACGCATCGAAGCGGCGACAATAAAGGCGATCAGCAGCAGACCGCCGCCCAGCGCGACGATCTGGCCGCTGTGCAGCAGCCAGTGTTCCAGTGGATAAGCGACGCACGCGGCAAGGACTGCCAGCAGCAGGAAGCTTTCTTGTTTGAGGATCGAGAGCATGACGGGCCTTTTGCCGAAAAGAGCTGATGAAGCTACTGACTGCCGCGCGCCGCTAACGTTTCGTTACATCTTTACGCACCACGCGATGGCAGCTGGATTCAGGCATGCACTTTTATTGGCCTTGCCGGCCTCTTCGCGAGCAGGCTCGCTGCCACATTGAAATGCGATCCCCCTGTGGGAGCGAGCCTGCTCGCGAAGGCCGCACTGCGGTTGTGGATTATTTATTGTCCTGTTGGTCAGCAATTTGCATTGGCCCTGAGCACACACAACAAAATGGAGTTCGGGTTCATGCCAATACGTCCGCTGCACAAACTGCTGTACGCCGCCATCGGTCTGGGAATCAGCCTGAGCGCCAGCGCTGCCGATCCGCTGAAGGTCGGTTTCGTCTACATCGGCCCGATCGGTGACCACGGCTGGACGTATCAGCACGAACAGGGGCGCAAGGCCCTGGCGGAAAAACTCGGCACGCAGATCACCACCAACTATGTGGAAAACGTCGCCGAGGGCGCCGACGCCGAGCGGGTGATCCGCAACATGGCCAAGGACAAATACGACCTGATCTTCACCACGTCTTTCGGCTACATGAACCCGACAGTGAAAGTCGCCAAGCAATTCCCCAAGGTCACTTTCGAACACGCCACAGGCTACAAGCAGGACAAGAATCTCGGCACTTACCTGGCGCGCACTTACGAGGGCCGTTACGTCGGCGGTTTCCTCGCGGCGAAGATGACCAAGACCAAGAAGATCGGCTACGTCGCCTCGTTCCCGATTCCGGAAGTGATCCGCGACATCAACGCCATCCAGCTGGCCCTGAACAAGTACAACCCTGGCACCGAAATCAAAGTGGTGTGGGTCAACTCCTGGTTCGATCCGGGTAAGGAAGCCGACGCCGCCAACGCGCTGATCGATCAGGGCGTCGACGTGGTGTTCCAGCACACCGACAGCCCGGCGCCGATCCAGGCCGCCGAACGGCGCGGCGTGTATGCCGTGGGCTATGCCTCGGACATGGCCCACTTCGGCCCGAAAGCGGTGCTGACCTCGATCGTCAACGACTGGGCGCCACACTACATTCAGGCGACGCAGAGCGTGATCGATCACACCTGGAAATCTCAGGATTACTGGGGCGGGTTGAAGGAAGGCACGGTGGAACTGCCGATCAGCGATCTGGTGCCGGCGCCGGTGAAAGCCGAAGCAGAGCAGTTGATCGCCGACATCAAGAGCGGCGCATTGCAGCCGTTTACCGGGCCGATCAAGGATCAGGCCGGTGTAGAAAAAATCCCCGCGGGCGTGAGCGCGACCAATGCGGAACTGGCTTCGATGAATTATTACGTTGAGGGCATGAAGGCCGAGATGCCGAAGTAGTCCCCCGATTCACCACACAAAACCCTGTGGGAGCGAGCCTGCTCGCGAAAGCGGTGCGTCATTAAACAAAAATGTTGTCTGACACTCCCTCTTCGCGAGCAGGCTCGCTCCCACATTGGCAACACAGCGTATTCAAGGATTGTGTATGGATCAGCTTCCGATCATTGATATCAGCCTGCTCTATGGCGACGACGAAAACGCCTGGCCTGCGGTGGCCGAACAAATCGACCAAGCCTGTCGCGAATGGGGCTTTTTCTACATCAAGGGCCATCCGATTTCAGCGCAGCGCATCGACGCCGTGCTTGATCAGACTCAACGTTTTTTTGCTCTGCCCGCAGCAGAAAAACTCCAGATCGACATCACCCAGACCCGCCATCATCGCGGCTACGGCGCAATTGCCACCGAGCAACTGGACCCGGATAAACCCAGCGATCTGAAGGAAACCTTCGACATGGGCCTGCACTTGCCGGCCGAACATCCCGAGGTGCTCGCGGAAAAACCCTTGCGCGGCCCCAATCGGCATCCGGCGCAACCCGGCTGGGAAGCCCTGATGGAGCAGCACTACCTCGACATGCAGGCGCTGGCGCAAACCCTGTTGCGGGCGATGACCATTGCGCTGGGCATCGAGCGCGACTTCTTCGATACGCGCTTCGTCGACCCGGTCAGCGTGTTGCGCATGATCCATTACCCGCCGCGTCACACCGCCAGCTCGGTCGAGCAGCAAGGCGCAGGTGCCCATACCGATTACGGCTGCATCACCCTGCTCTATCAGGACAGCGCCGGTGGTTTGCAGGTGAAGAACGTCAATGGTGAATGGATCGACGCGCCACCGATTGACGGCACGTTCGTGGTCAACCTCGGCGACATGATGGCGCGCTGGAGCAACGACCGTTATCGCTCGACGCCGCACCGGGTGATCAGCCCGCTGGGTGTGGATCGCTATTCGATGCCGTTCTTCGCCGAACCGCACCCGGACACGCGCATCGAATGCCTGCCCGGTTGCCAGGACGCACAGCATCCGGCGAAATATCCGACCACCACCTGTGCGCAATTCCTGCTGTCGCGCTTCGCCGATACCTACGCCTATCGTCGCGAGCAAGAGGCGGTTTGATCGATCACCTGGTCAGGTTTTGCCAATTGTTGCGGCCAGCCTCTGTAGAATGCCGGCATTGCACCTGATGAGAAAAGACTATGTACGACTGGCTCAACGCCCTGCCCAAAGCCGAACTGCACCTGCATCTGGAAGGTTCGCTGGAGCCTGAACTGCTGTTCGCCCTGGCCGAACGCAACAAGATCGCCCTGCCGTGGAGCGACGTCGAAACCCTGCGCAAGGCCTACGCCTTCAACAATCTGCAGGAATTTCTCGACCTGTATTACCAGGGCGCCGATGTGCTGCGCACCTCGCAGGATTTCTACGACCTGACCTGGGCCTACCTGCTGCGCTGCAAAGCACAGAACGTGATTCATACCGAACCGTTCTTCGATCCGCAGACCCACACCGACCGGGGCATCCCGTTCGAAGTGGTGCTCAACGGCATCGCCGCCGCGCTCAAGGATGGCGAGACGCAACTGGGCATCAGCAGCGGTTTGATCCTCAGTTTCCTGCGCCACCTCAGCGAAGACGAAGCGCAGAAAACCCTCGATCAGGCGCTGCCGTTCCGTGATGCGTTTGTCGCGGTCGGGCTCGACAGTTCCGAGATGGGCCACCCGCCGAGCAAGTTCAAACGCGTCTTCGATCGCGCCCGCGACGAAGGCTTCCTCACCGTCGCCCACGCCGGTGAAGAAGGCCCGCCGGAGTACATCTGGGAAGCCATCGACCTGCTGAAAATCCAGCGCATCGACCATGGCGTGCGCGCCATCGAAGACGAGCGCCTGATGCAGCGGATCATCGACGAGCAGATCCCGCTGACCGTGTGCCCGCTGTCGAACACCAAGCTCTGCGTGTTCGATCACATGTCGCAGCACAACATCCTCGACATGCTTGAGCGCGGCGTGAAGGTCACGGTGAACTCCGATGACCCGGCGTATTTCGGCGGGTACGTGACCGAGAACTTCCATGCGCTGCACGAGCATCTGGGCATGACCCAGGATCAGGCCAAGCGCCTGGCGCAGAACAGCCTGGATGCGCGGTTGGTAAAACCGTAAGCAACTGCAAAATCACATCAATACCTGTGGGAGCGGGCTTGCCCGCGATAGCGGATTGTCAGTCAACATAGATGTTGAATTTGCTGGCCCCATCGCGGGCAAGCCCGCTCCCACAGGGTACTGCGTTTATTTGAATAGCTGCGCTTCGGTCAGCTCCTCAAGGGTCTTGCCCCGCGTCTCCATCCCGAACAGCCACACCACGCCCGCCGCAATCGCGAAGCACGCCGCGCCCAGCGCGAACACCCCGCCCTGCCCGGTAATCGGGAACACCAGCCCGGTCACCAGTGGCCCGAGCAGTGAGCCGACGCGGCCGATCGCCGAAGCGAATCCCGAGCCGGTTGCCCGCGCTGAAGTCGGATACAGCTCTGGCGTGTAGGTGTAGAGCACCGCCCACATGCCGAACAGGAAAAACTGCATCAACAATCCGGTGCCGATCAGCAACGCGACGTTGCCGCCGAACACCGCGCTCTGCCCATACAGAAACGCCATCACCCCGCCGCCGAGCAGGGTGACGATGCACACCGGTTTACGCCCCCAACGCTCGACCAGCCACGCCGCCATGAGGAAGCCGGGAATCCCGCCGAGCGAGATCAGCACCGTGTAATACACCGACTGCGTCACGGCGAAACCCGACTGCTGCAGCAATGCGCTGAGCCAGGAAGTCAGCCCGTAGAAACCCAACAATGCGAAGAACCACAGACTCCAGATCATCGTCGTGCGCTGGCGATATTGCGGCGACCAGATCTGCTTGAGTGCCGAGAAGAAATTACCCGGTGGCGTCACCGTGCGTGGCAAACGAACCGGTTCCGGTAACGCCGCGCCGCCCAGCGAAGCACGCACCCGCGCTTCAATGCCGTTCAACACTTTGTCCGCGTCGGCGTCGCGCCCGGCCTGTTCCAGCCATCGCGGTGACTCAGGGATGAAAAAGCGGATCGCCAGGACAAACACCGCCGGCACTGCCAGCACCAGAAAAATATCGCGCCAGCCAATCAGCGGCAGCAGGAAGTACGAGAGCACGCCCGCTGCGACAAACCCCAGCGGCCAGAACCCGTCCATCAGGGCGATGTAGCGCCCGCGCCGTTGTGCTGGAATCAGCTCCGACAGCATCGACTGTGCGATGGGAAACTCCATGCCCATGCCGATTCCGAGCAGGATGCGAAACAGCGTCAGCGTCTCCACCGTCTCCACCGTCTGCGCCGTCGAACACAGGTAACTGGCCACGCCCCACAACACGATGCTCCACTGAAACACCGGTTTGCGCCCGAAGCGGTCGGCGAGCATTCCCGACAGCGACGCCCCGAGCACCATGCCGAAGAAGCTCGAGCTGGCCAGCAGCCCTGCCTGTGCACTGCTCAGGCCGAACTCGGCTTTGATCGAGCCGAGGAGGAAAGTCATCATCGCCAGATCCATGGAGTCGAAGAAAAACGCCAAGGCTATGATGATGAAAATGACGCGGTGATAACCGCTGAGCGGCAGCCGTTCCAGGCGCTCAGCCGCACTAAAGCGTTGTGTATTCATGTTGTGCTCCCCCATCCGGAAAATCCCCGGATCGAGTGTGCGCGATGGTCATTCAGAGGTCGTACTGGATGCGACCTGTTCACAGCCGTGGACGACGTCAGCCTTCAGCTCATCGCCGAGCAACGCTCTAGAACGCTGTTTCCAGCTCGGTTTCCTTGGCAAAGCGGTGGATTTCGCGCTGGCCGGTGGCGGTCAACTGCAAGGCGCGGGAATCGTTGGGCAAGGTCAGCCAGCCGGACTGCATGAACAACTGCAACAGCGCCGCGCCCAGTGAGCCGCCCATGTGCGGACGGCGCTCGCTCCAGTCCGGGCAGGCGCAGGCGACCTGCACGTTGCGGTGGGCCAGGGCCTGGATGAACACTCCGCGCTGGGCCAGTCGGGTGGAGCCCTTGTGCGTCACCACCACCCGCTGCTCAAGCTGTTCGATCCAGCCGGCATCGAGCAGGCGCTGATACAGGTCGGCCGCCAAAGTACCGCCCAGATGATCGTCGCAGAACCGCGCGCGCAACAGCGAAGACGGCGCCGCCTGTGGTCTGACCATGGGAGCCGTGCGTTTCAGCGCATCAGGGATTTGCCGTGGCGCGCTGGCAATGGTGGCGCTGGCCAGTGCTTCGATCGCCGCGCCGATTTCCGGTGCCGCCAGGCGAAAGAAGCGTTTGCGCCCACGCATTTCGATGTTCAACAGCCCCCCTGCGGACAGGCGTCCCAGATGCGCACTGGCCGACGACGGCGAGAGCCCGGCCAGCAGCGCCAGCTCTTCGGCTTGCCGGGCCGAGCCATCCATCAACGCCCACATCATCGCGCTGCGCTTGGGGTCGGCCAGCAATGTCGCAATCTGGCTGATGCACGGTGCATGTTCCATATGTTCACTCCCTGTTGAATCGTATCGTCTACCGCTCGGAGACATCCTGGCCGGTTATGGGGCATCGGCCAACACGCGAAAATCGCCCGGGATCGGTGGCAAGGGATGCCACCGACACCAGCTGCTCCGGCACACAACCTGGCAGCAGAAGTAGCAACCGTCACCAAAAGCCGGCAACGCGTTACGGGGTCTGCGCGCCGGGTGTCAGTGCAGGCATGAGGCGGGCGCTAGTATAAGCGGGTTAAGCCAGACGTCCTGCGCCTGGGCCTGGGCAGGTGGCGATTGTTCCTGACAGAAATTTCTCTAATTGCCTGCGACTAATGATCAACTTTGAGGAAACCGGGAAATTGGCTACTCAATTCGGCGCATCGGCTGGCGAGCATCTCCCTCAGCAGGTTCACCGGCTTACTCAATTGTGCGCGATGGGCGCACAACAGATTCAGCGGTGCGCGCTCACACAGCAGTTCCGGCATCAGCACTTTGAGGCGTCCGGCGAGCACATCGGCGCCGACGTCGAGCCAGGATTTGTAGGCGATACCGGCACCGGCCAGCGCCCATAGCCGCACGACGTCGGCGTCATCGCTGAAGCGGTCGCCACTCACGGTCAGGCCGACTTCACGCTTGCCATCGTGAAAACTCCAGTGGTCGTGGACGCGGCTGCCGAGCATGTACAAAAGGCAATTGTGCTGGGCCAGTTGCTCAAGCTGGCGCGGTTCGCCATGCCGGGCCAGGTAATCGGGAGATGCGCACAACACGCGGCGATTGTGTGGCGCGATGGGCAAGGCGATCAGGCTGGAATCTTCCGGCTCGCCGTAGCGCAGGGCGATGTCCACCGGTTGCCGGAACAGGTCGGCGATGCGGTCGCCGAGCAACAGGCGTACCGTCAGTTTCGGGTGTTCACGCTGGAACGCGTCGAGCCACGGCAGCAGCAGATTGCGGCCGAAATCCGAGGGCGCCGAAAGCTGCAAAATCCCGCTGACCTGGTCCTGACCGCTGGCGAGCAGTCGACGGCCTTCATCGAGATTGCTCAGGGCGGCGCGGGCGTATTCGAGGAAGCCTTCGCCCTCCGCGGTCAGGCGCAGGCTGCGGGTGGACCGCGCCAGCAGCCTCGCACCGAGTTGCTGCTCGATGCGCTTCAAGGCCGCGCTGGCCACCGCTGCTGACATGTCCATCACCCGTGCCGCCGCCG
The DNA here is from genome assembly GCF_004307525.1 of Pseudomonas sp. Sample_21. Lineage (NCBI taxonomy): Bacteria > Pseudomonadati > Pseudomonadota > Gammaproteobacteria > Pseudomonadales > Pseudomonadaceae > Pseudomonas > Pseudomonas sp. Sample_21. The sequence goes on from NZ_RCNZ01000025.1 coordinate 21,953, forward strand.
ACAGGCTGCCCAGATCCGCCGCGCGAACAAACAACTGCAAGTCATCAAAACGCAGCATGCGCAGCCTCGATTATCAAAAAAATATTGAAAGAGACTGCTCTTTTAGCCGGTTTTATCGCGCAGAGAAATAGCCAATGATGGCCTCCATCGAATTCGTCCCGATTCTGGAGTCCGCGCATGTCCCAGCCCTTTACCGCTATCGCCACCCTGACCGCTAAATCCGGCCAGCAAGACGTTCTCGAACAGGCGCTGCGTGCCCTCGTCGAACCGAGCCGCGCCGAGCCGGGTTGTGGCCAGTACGACCTGCACCGCGACCTTGCCGATCCGCAGGTTTTTTATGTCATCGAACAGTGGGCCAGTGACGAGATTCTTGAGACGCACAACGCCAGCGCGCATTTTCAGAAGTTTCAGGCCAGCGCCGGCCACACCATCGAACACTTCCAACTCAAACGCCTCGGCAAAATTGCCTGAATCCTTCTTCTATCAACTGTACGGAGCCATCCATGAAAGCCATTGCCTATTACGCGTCCCTGCCGATCAGCGACGCCAAGTCCCTGCAGGACATCGAACTGCCAGAACCGGTCGCCGGCCCGCGCGACCTCTTGGTGGAAGTCAAAGCCATCTCGGTCAACCCGGTCGACACCAAAGTGCGGCAGAACGTGGCGCCGGAAAACGGCGCGGCGAAAGTGCTGGGCTGGGACGTTGCCGGTGTGGTCAAGGCGGTCGGCAGCGACGTCACCCTGTTCAAGGCGGGCGACAAGGTTTTCTACGCCGGTTCGATCGCTCGGGCCGGTGGCAACAGCGAGCTGCACGTGGTTGATGAGCGCATTGTCGGCCACATGCCCAAGTCCCTCGGTTTTGCCGAAGCCGCCGCGCTGCCGCTGACCGCGATCACTGCGTGGGAATTGCTTTTCGAGCGCCTGCAAATCAGCGAGGGCAGCAACGATGAAGGCCAGAGCCTGCTGATCGTTGGTGCGGCGGGTGGCGTGGGTTCGATCCTCACTCAATTGGCCAAGCAGTTGACCGGCCTGAAAGTCATCGGCACTGCCTCCCGTGCGCAAACCCGTGACTGGGTCAGCGCACTCGGTGCCGATCTGGTCATCGATCACAGCCAGCCGCTGAGCGAAGAATTGAAGCGCGCCGGCATCGACAGCGTGACCCACGTCGCCAGCCTGACCCAGACCGACCAGCATCTGCCGCAACTGGTCGAAGCCCTCGCGCCGCAAGGCAAGCTGGCGCTGATCGACGATCCGAAGTCCCTCGACATCAGCCTGCTCAAGCGCAAGAGCCTGTCGCTGCACTGGGAGTTCATGTACACCCGCTCGCTGTTCGAAACGCCGGACATGATCGAACAGCACAAGCTGCTCAACCGCGTCGCCGAACTGATCGACGCCGGCACTTTGAAGACGACTTTGGGCGAGCACTTCGGTGTGATCAACGCGGCCAACCTGCGCCGCGCCCATGAGCTGCTGGAAAGCGGCAAGGCCAAGGGGAAAATTGTTTTAGAAGGTTTCTAAAAAAATAAAGCCTCGCAAACGCTCGTGATGCCAGAGCGGTTGCGGGGCTTTTTGCCGTCAGTCGGTTGCTTGACCCTTGTCACACTTACGCGGGTATCGAGGTCTACAATCGAAGCCTCTGCGATACATCTTTTACGCAAGGGAGGTCAGCAATGAAGATCCTGATAAAAGAAGTGGCAAAGTCCCAATGGCAGGTGCGTCTGGACCAGCACGTCGTGACCTTTCGCAGTGAAGCCGAGGCTCTGGCCTTCACTCGCACCCTCGAAGCGCGACTCTGCGCGCCCCACCGGATTCCCGAACCCACCCAGCAGCGCGCCGCCGGCTGAGTTCCAAAGTCGAGCGTTCAGACCTGGGCTTGCGCCAGCGCCCGGGCATTCTGCAAGCGCCGGGTGAGCAGCGCGACGCTCACCACCAGCAGACCGCACAGGCTGATGACCATGGCCATCGGCACGGCGCTGCCATCGTGCAACACCCCCACCAACGCGGCGGCACCGGCGGCGATACTGAATTGCAGGCAACCGAGCATCGCCGACGCACTGCCGGCGCGGGCGCCCTGACCGTTCATTGCGCAAGCCGAGGCGTTGGGAATGATGCAGCCGAGGCTGGCAATGCAGATGAACAGCGGAATCAGTAACGGCCACAATGCCTCTGGACGCATCGCGCTCACCGCCAGCAGGGTCAGCCCGGCGAGGAAGTACACCCACACCGCGCGCACCAGCAAGAACGCCGGGCCACGCTTGGCCAGCAAACGAGCATTGACCTGCGCCACCAGAATGAACCCCGCCGCGTTGGTGCCGAACAGCCAGCCAAAATGCTCGGCGGGTACACCGTAGAGCTTGATGAACACAAACGGTGAACCGGCGATGTAGGCGAACATGCCGGCGATGGCGATGCCGCCGGTCAGGGCGTGGCCGAGGTAGACCGAATCCTTGACCAGCCGTGCGTACTGGCGCAACGCACCGGACAACGGCTGGCGCGGCACGTGGGCCGGCATGCTTTCCGGCAGACCCAACGCCACCGCCAGACCTGCCGCCGCACTGAATCCGGTGAGGACCAGAAAGATCGACTGCCAACCCGTGGTGTTGACCAGAAGCCCACCGAGCATCGGCGCCAGAATCGGCGCCAGGCCCATCACCAGCATCAACTGGGAAAACACCTTCGCCGAGCCCACCGCATCGCACTTGTCGGCGACCACCGCACGGGAAATCACCATGCCTGCACAACCACCGAGTGCCTGGACGAAGCGCGCGCCGATCAGCCATTCCAGGCTCGGCGCGTAGGCGCAGGCCAATGACGCCAGAGTAAACAGGGCGACACCGCTGAGCAGCGGAAGCCGCCGGCCGAAACGATCGGAAATCGGCCCGTACGCCAGTTGGCCCAGCGACAGACCGAGGAAGTACGCCGCCAGCGTCAGTTGAACGTGCTGCTCATCGGTGCCGAACGCCAGTGCCATGGCCGGGAAGGCAGGCAAATAGAAGTCGATCGCCAAAGGACCGAAAGCGCTCAAGGCGCCGAGTATCAAAATCGTGCGGAAGTTCATCAGGCATCCAGGTGGGCAAGTCGCAGCCCGACAGTCTAGCCGCGCCCGGACGCCTTGAACATTCCGATAGCTCGCTAACGATCAATTTCAGACGAGCTTCACCTCATAACCCTCTTCGCGAATCGCTGCGATGACCTGATCGGCACTCAGCGCGCTTTCGACGCCGACTTCCTTGGCCGCCAGATCGACGCGCACGCTGGCCGCCGGATCCAGCGCCTGCACCGCAGTGGTGATGGCTTTGACGCAATGACCGCAGGACATGCCTTGAACGTTGAACACTTGCATGGGAAGACTCCTTTGAGTGAGGTTGCCGGCAGTCTCGAGCTTGCCACGATGGCAAGGTCAAGTTCTGCGAAAAACTGCCGGGCTGGCAATCGGCGCCGCGCTCGGCCAAGCTGCATGCATCAATGACTGGAATTCAGGAGATTCAGCCATGCGCTGGTCAGCTTTGGGCCTGTTTGGCTTGCTCAGCCTTTTCGCCGCCGTCCCGCAGGTGCAAGCCGCCGGCGAGGATTACGCGGTACTGATCATTTCCCGCGAACGTCTCGAAGTGGCGACCTCGTGCGAGATCGGCGTGTACATCCAGGACCAGCTGTCGGCGCGCCTGTTCCAGGAGCAGAGCACGTCGTTTAACCTGCCACCGGGCAAGGTTTCGCTGCGCCTGAAACTGCTGCCGGGCCAGGCACCGGGTTGCAACCCCGGCATGCTCGCACCGGGTTCGCAGGAAGTCGTGCTGCACGCGGGGGATGTGCGGAAGTTCCGCCTAGCGATGAATGCCGAAGGCGTGTACCTGAAACCTGCAGGCCTGGGTTATTGAGCAACCGCCTCGACCTGTGGGAGCGAGCCTGCTCGCGAAAGCGCCGGGTCAGCCAACATGATTGCTGAATGATGCACCGCATTCGCGAGCAGGCTCGCTCCCACAAGAATGGTGCTTGACCTTGCCCGCATGGCAAGGTTGATCCTGTAGACATCCACTACAGGGAGCGCGACCGATGTCCGAATCCACCACTTTCGATCTGCCGATTGCCGGCATGACCTGCGCCAGTTGCGCCGGGCGTGTCGAGCGGGCGCTGCGCAAGGTCAGCGGCGCCAGTGCCGTCAGCGTCAACCTCGCCACCGAACAGGCCCGGGTACAGGCGCCCGGCGACAGCCTGCCGGCGCTGATGCAAGCCGTGGAGCGCGCCGGTTACAGCGTGCCCCGGCACACCGTCGAATTGAGCATCGACGGCATGACCTGCGCGTCCTGCGTCGGTCGCGTCGAACGCGCCCTGAACAAAGTCCCAAGCGTGAGCAGCGTCAGCGTCAATCTGGCCAATGAACGTGCGCACCTCGAATTGCTCGGCCAGGTCGATACGCAAACCCTGCTCGACGCGGTGAGCAAGGCCGGTTACTCGGCCAGCGTCTGGCAAGCTGAACGGCCACAGTCCGATGACCAGCAAAAACGCCTGCACCGTGAGCGGTGGGCATTGATCTGTGCGATCGCCCTCGCTCTGCCGCTGGTGCTGCCGATGTTACTGCAGCCGTTCGGCATTCACTGGATGCTCCCGGCCTGGGCGCAATTCGCCCTCGCCACCCCCGTGCAATTCATCTTCGGCGCACGCTTTTATGTGGCGGCGTGGAAAGCCGTGCGCGCCGGTGCCGGCAACATGGACCTGCTCGTCGCCCTCGGCACCAGCGCCGGTTATGGCCTGAGTGTCTATGAATGGGCCAGCGCGGCCGGACGCATGCCGCATCTGTATTTCGAGGCCTCGGCGGTGGTCATCGCTTTGGTATTGCTCGGCAAATATCTCGAAAGCCGCGCCAAACGTCAGACCGCCAGCGCCATTCGCGCCCTCGAAGCGTTGCGGCCGGAGCGCGCGATTCAAGTCATCGACGGGCGTGAGCAGGACGTTGCGATCAGCGCCCTGCGCCTCGACGATCTGGTGCTGGTCAAACCCGGCGAACGCTTCCCGGTGGATGGCGAAGTCGTCGAAGGCCAGAGCCACGCCGACGAAGCGCTGATCAGCGGCGAAAGCCTGCCGGTGCCGAAACAACCGGGCGACAAGGTCACCGGCGGCGCGATCAATGGCGAGGGTCGTTTGCTGGTGCGCACCCAGGCGCTCGGCGCGGAAACCGTGCTGGCGCGGATCATTCGCCTGGTCGAGGACGCGCAAGCGGCGAAAGCGCCGATTCAGAAACTGGTGGACAAGGTCAGCCAGATTTTCGTGCCGACCGTATTGCTGATCGCCCTGGCCACGGTGATCGGCTGGTGGCTGTACGGCGCACCCCTGGAAACTGCGGTGATCAATGCCGTCGCCGTGCTGGTGATCGCCTGCCCGTGCGCCCTCGGCCTCGCCACTCCGACGGCAATCATGGCCGGCACCGGCGTCGCCGCGCGTCATGGAATTCTGATCAAGGACGCCGAAGCGCTGGAGCGCGCCCATGAAGTCAGCAGTGTGGTGTTCGACAAGACCGGCACGCTGACCTCGGGCACGCCGCGTATCGCGCACTTCAGCGCGGTCGATGGTGACGAGAATAATCTGCTGACCTTGGCCGGTGCGTTGCAGCGCGGCAGCGAGCATCCTTTGGCCAAAGCGGTGCTGGATGCAGCCGCTGAACGCGGCTTGAACGTGCCCGATGTCAGCGACAGCCAGGCGCTGACCGGGCGCGGCATCGCCGGCACGCTGGATGGCCGGCGCCTGGCGCTGGGCAATCGGCGGATGCTCGACGAAAGCGCCTTGAGTGCCGGTGAATTGAGCACATCCGCCGAAGCGTGGGAACGCGAAGGCCGCACATTGTCGTGGCTGATTGAGCAAAGTCCTCAGCCGAAGGTGCTGGGTCTGTTCGCCTTCGGTGACACGCTGAAACCCGGCGCTCTGCAAGCGGTGCAACAACTCGCCGCGCGGGATATCCAGAGCCACCTGCTGACCGGCGACAATCGCGGCAGCGCACGGGTGGTGGCCGAGGCTCTGGGCATCCGCAGTGTTCACGCCGAAGTGCTGCCGGCCGACAAAGCCGCGACCGTCGCCGAGCTGAAGAAAACCGGCGTAGTCGCCATGGTCGGCGATGGCATCAACGACGCCCCGGCCCTCGCCGCTGCCGACATCGGCATCGCCATGGGTGGCGGCACCGACGTCGCCATGCACGCGGCCGGCATCACCTTGATGCGCGGCGATCCGCGACTGGTGCCGGCGGCGCTGGAGATCAGCCGCAAGACCTACGCAAAGATTCGCCAGAACCTGTTCTGGGCCTTTGTCTACAACCTGATCGGCATTCCGCTGGCGGTATTCGGTTTCCTCAATCCGGTGCTGGCCGGCGCGGCGATGGCGCTGTCGAGCGTCAGCGTGGTGAGCAATGCGCTACTGTTGAAAACCTGGAAACCCAAGAACCTGGAGGAACACCGATGAACATCGGCCAAGCGGCCCGACAAAGTGGCCTGAGTGCAAAAATGATTCGTTATTACGAATCGATCGGCCTGCTCAAAGCGGCCAATCGCACCGACAGCGGTTACCGCGTGTACGGCAGCGATGACCTGCACACGCTGGCGTTTATCAAGCGCTCGCGGGATCTGGGCTTTTCTCTGGAGGAGGTCGGCAAGCTGCTGACCCTCTGGCAGGATCGCCAGCGTGCCAGCGCTGATGTGAAAGCACTGGCGCGCCAGCACATCGACGAGCTGAACCAGAAGATCCGCGAGCTCGGCGAGTTGCGTGACACCCTGCAGGATCTGGTCGAACATTGCAGCGGCGACCATCGCCCGGACTGCCCGATCCTCAAGGAACTGGCGTCGGGCTGCTGCGCGCAACCCGCCCGCGCCTGATCCGCAACAGCGTCACCACGCCCAAGCTGCCGAGGGGAATGCCGTGGAACAGCATGACCACGGCCCCCGGCGTCCACCACGCGTAGAACGGCGCGGCAACCAGCATGCCGATGCCGAAACCGCTCATCTGCAGCAAGGTCAGCACACTGAAAATCGGCAGGCGCAACGCCGCAGGTTCCCGTTGCAGCCGTGACATCAGGCTGACTTCGGAAACCCCGTCGCCAAGTCCGGCCGGCAAGGCGAACAGCAGCAGACCGTAGAGGCTGTGCTGCTGGAACATCAGAATGAACCCGCAGGACATCAGCGCCACACCGCAGAAAAATCGTCTTTCAAGGTGGCTGTTCTCCGAGCCCTTGAGGTGACTGGCGATGCGTGCGCCGAGCAGTTTGCCGCTGGCCCATACCGCAAGCGCCAGGCCCAAGGTCGTACTCGCCGCCTCCGGCGTCAGCAGTTTCGAAATGATCGGGAAGCCGACGTTATGCGCGGCACTGCCCAAGGTGTCGGCCATGGTCACCGCGAGCATGGCCGCGACCACAGGCGCCGAACGCAGGCCCTGCCGCAGCGCAAACCATTCACCGCGTTGCGGCTGTTCGCTGACATCGGTTTTTTCGAAACGCAGCGGCACGATCAGCAGCGCGGCGAGCAAATAGGTCAGCGCGTTGAGGGCGAAGACCGTTTCAAAACCGAAAGCAGCCACCAGCAACCCCGACACCAGACTGCCGCCAACCATCGCCGCAGAAGAAGCTGAAGTGATCCAGGCATTGGCCTTGAGCAATTGCGCCGGCGCGATCAAACGCGGCAACTGGCTGTTGAGGCCGATGGCGAACATCGAATTGCCCAAGCCGAGGCCGAAGGCAATCAACGGCAACAGCCATGCCTGCTGACTCGCCGGTGTGATCAACAGCAGCCCCAGCAGTGCAGCACGCAACAGATCGAACGCAATCAGCGGCGCGCGGCCCTGCCAGCGTCGGTAGAAGCGTGTGCCGATCAGACTGGCGAAGATTCCGCCACCGACACGGCTGGCAAGGAAAATGCCGACGCTCATGGCGCTGTTGCTCAGCAGGTAGACGTAGGTGGCCAGCGCGACCATGTTGAGGAAGGCGCCGAAATCGGAGATCAGCCGGGCGGTTACGATCAGGTGGGTGTTGCGTGGGGTGGTCACATTCAGTCCTTGAGTGTGGTTGGAGCGCTGGACAGTAGACGCGAATAAGCCAAGATCCGAAAGCCCCCTCACCCTAGCCCTCTCCCAAAGGGAGAGGGGACCGATTGGGGGATATTTGGGAGATACACCGACCTGAACGTTTTTCTTTGAA
>NZ_RCNZ01000052.1:0-2241 GCF_004307525.1 Pseudomonas sp. Sample_21
CTTCGAAACCCGGCGGCACGTCGCCTTCCCAGATCAGCGTGTAGACGCGAATCTGATGGCCGCGTTTCTGGCATTCGAGGGCGATGCGCATGAAGTCGCGCTGCAAGCCACCGAACGGGAAATATTTGTACAGGACAAATGCCAATTGCATCAGCGCAACTCCTCAGCCATTAACAACGTGCTCAGTCGGCTGGCGACACGCTCGGGGTTCACACGCGTGAAGCACAAAGGCTGCTCGCGTTTCAGGTCAAACTCACGGGCATCCTGCTCGGTCGGTTGATAGGTACATTTTTTCTGCATGCAGGGCGCGCACGGGAAGTCGCTGGCCAGATGAATCTGCAGCTTGCCGTAAGCGCCGGTCAGGCCCGGGTTGGTCGGGCCGAACAACGAGATGGTCGGCACATCCAGCGCAGCGGCCAGATGGCCGAGCCCGGTGTCCACCGCCACGCAGGCTTGCGCGCCGGCGAGGACTTTGCCGACGCCGGCCAGGTTGAGTTTCGGCAGCACTTCGGCGTGTTTGAAGCCGGCAGCGATGCGTTCGGCGCGGGCCTTTTCCTGTGGGTTGCCCCACGGCAGCTTCACGCCAACGCCGAGGTAGCCGACCCGCTCGGTCAGCTCGCGCCAGTAGAGTTCCGGCCAGTGCTTGGTGTCCCAAGTGGTGCCGTGGAGGAACACCACGTAAGCGTTCTTGCGTGGCAACTCGACCAGGCGCTCGACGTTGAGGCCGTAATCGCCGAGTCCTTTGGGCAAGTCGTAACCCAGAGCGATGGCGAATAACTGGCGCACGCGCTCGACGGCGTGCTGGCCTCGGGCGACAGCGAGTTTACGATCGTAGAAGCGCGCAGCCATCGGCTCGCGCGCGGAGGTTTTATCGAGGCCGGCCACCGGGGCTTTGACGTAGCGGGTCAGCCAGGCACTTTTCAGCAGGCCTTGAGCGTCGATCACCAGATGGTATTTATTGGCGCGCACGCTTTGCTTGAAGCGTTTCCACTCGCCGCCGGTGATGGTTTTCCACAAATTCTTGCGCCAGCGGCGGATCGCCACCGGAATCACTTTATCGACCGCCGGGTGCCAGCTCGGAATCTCGGCGAAGCCTTCTTCCACCACCCAGTCGAACTTGATGCCCGGGATCGCCCGTGCGGCGTCGGTCAGCGCTGGCAACGCGTGAATCACGTCGCCCAGCGATGAAGTCTTGATCAGCAATACCCGCAAGTTAATGAACCTCGACCACGGAGCCCTGCAACTTCTGCAAGGCATCGTTGACCGCGTCCGGCATCAGCTGGCGCAGGCAGTTGTAATGGCCGAACCGGCAAGTTCGATCGAAGCACGGGCTGCATTCGATGCCCAGGCGCACGATCTCGACCTGCTCGGCCAGCGGCGGGGTGAAGCCCGGCGAGGTCGAGCCGTACACCGCGACCAGCGGACGATTCAATGCCGCAGCGACGTGCATCAGGCCGGAGTCATTGGACACAACGGAATCGGCGCATGAGAGCAGGTCAATGGCCTCGGCCAGCGAGGTGCCGCCGCTGAGGTTGACCGATTCTTCACGCAGGCCCGGGATCAAACGTGCGCGGATATCTTCGCCGACCGCGTGATCGTTTTTCGAGCCGAACAGCCATACCTGCCAGCCTTCGCGGATGCGCGCTTCGGCGACCTTGGCGTAGTGCTCGGACGGCCAGCGCTTGGATTCGCCGAACTCAGCGCCGGGGCACAGGGCCAGGACCGGGCGATCAAGGGTCAGGCCGAATTTGGCCAGTGCCGCTTCGCGGGTCACCGGGTCGATTTGCAGAGTCGGGCGCGGGTACGGCTTCGGCAGCTCGGCGTTCGCTCCATAGGCCAGCGCCATGAAGCGCTCGATCATAAGCGGGTAGCGTTCTTTGTCGAGAGTGCGCACGTCGTTGAGCAGGCCATAGCGGAACTCGCCACGCCAGCCAGTGCGTTTCGGAATGCCGGCAAAAAACGGCACCAGTGCCGATTTCAGCGAGTTGGGCAGCAGGATCGCCTGATCGTACTGACCGCGCAGGGACTTGCCGATGCGTCGGCGCGTCGCCAGTTCCAGCGCGCCGTGGCCGAGCGGGAAGCTCAAGGCCTTGCGCACTTCGGGCATGCGCTCGAGGATCGGCCGGCTCCATTCAGGCGCCAGCACGTCGATTGCGCATTGCGGGTGGCGTTGCTTGAGACACTGAAACAGTGTCTGCGCCATCACCATGTCACCGACCCAACTGGGCCCAACGATCAGAA
>NZ_RCNZ01000068.1:0-29974 GCF_004307525.1 Pseudomonas sp. Sample_21
GGTCGCCCAGGCTGACCAGAGACAGGTTGCCGCCGCTCTTGATTTCGCTGCCGACGTGGGTGACCTGGGTGACTTCGTCGCGCTGGAGTTTCAGGTTGCCGAAACCGCCCTTCTCCTTCATGTCGTAGAGGGTGTGGTCCCTATTCTGCGCGGCCAGCAGATTGAGGTCGTTACCGGCGTAGACGTAGGCTTCATTGCCTGCGCTGATTTTGCTCGCGACCAGTGTGGTGTCACGGCCGGAACTGGTTTTTACGTCGCCGCCGGCGATGAACTCAGCTGCTTTCTGAACAGTGTGGTCATCCTGTTCATGGACACGTTTCTTGCCGTCCTTGCTATGGGTTTCAACGTTGTGTTCATCTCCGGCCGAGGACATGTTGATGTCGCGCTTGGCCTCGGCGGCGAGGTTGCCGGTGGCTTCGGCTGTGCTGGCGACGACGTTGATGTCGCGACCGGCATCGAGCTTCAGGTCGCCGCCGGTTTTCACTGTCGACGCGAGGTTTTCCACGGTGGAGGTAATGACTGAGCGGTGGCCGCCATCGAATGATTCGTGGAGTTCGTCTTCGTCGCGTGTCGCCAACAGGTTGATGTCGCGCGCTGCACTCAGGCTGGCGTCACCGCCGCTGCTGATGGCAGACGCGTTGGTCAGATCCTGTCCGGACTTGATGGTCAGGCTGTCGCGAGCGCTGATGAAGCCGCCGTCGTCGACAAGGGTGCGCATGCCGCTGCCATCACGCACAGCGATGGCGGTACGATCGTTGACGATATCGCCCTTGAGTGTCGTCAGTTCGACCTGATTGCCACGGATTTCGCCGGCCAGTGCGTTGCGAATGCTGTCGGTGGCCATGAGTTTGATACGCTCATCGGCTTCCACCAGACCGCCCTGATAGAGGCTGCCCTTGACGTCGACGGACACGTCGTTGCTGGCCTTCAATGTGCCGACGTTGACCAGATCGCTACCGGCCAGCATTTCCAGATCTCGGCCCTGAATCAGGCTGCCACCGCGCACGTTGCGCGACTCGGCCTGCGCCAGATACAACACCGGCACCAGCACTTTCTGGCCGTCGACGATGCGTTCTTCCATCCAGACAATGTCGTGGGTCAGCGCAGCGACCTGCGCCGAGGTCAGGCTGACGCCGACTGAGAGGTTCAGTTGATTTTTGCTGGCGAGCGCGTTATCCATCAGATAACGAAATTGCTCGTAGTCGTTCTCCAGGCCACCGGCGAGAAAACGCTGGCCGGTCTGGGCCATGACGGCGTCGCTGATCAGCCGCGATTCATAGCGACCGTCACCGAGGCGACGCGCCGCTTCGTCGGCGCTGAAGTCGAGCTTGCCGAGCAGGTAGTCGGAGCTCATGAACGCGGTCGTCTGGGTCAGCTCCGGATTGGTTTCGATCAGATAACGGCTCTGCGGATTCGTGCTTTGCACGAACATGCCGTACGGGCCTTTCGGCAACCGGAAGGTCGAGGAAGCCGTCGGGTCGACTGCGGCGAACGGCACACCTTTGAAGTCCACCGGTGTGAAGCTGATCTGCTTCACGCCATCGGCGTCGACATGCTCGATACGGGTAACGGATCTGGAGGTTTGGGCGACAGCGTCGGTGCTATGTTTGCCCAGGTTGATGTTGATGCCGCCGACCGCGTCAGTCTGGTCGCTGGCCAGAGAACCTGTCAGTTGACCATAAGTGTTGTCGTATAGCGTGCCGTTCTGGATGCTGTTGGTGACGTCGAGCTTGACCTTGCCGCCGGCCTGCATCACCGCAGCGTAAACGGCGTTGCCGTTTGCATTCCAGGTGGTGACGTCACTCATCAAAGAGAATCGCGAATCACTGGAGCGACTGATCAGTTCATCGAACCGCGCCTGATCGAAGTTGCCGGCCGCGGTAGCCGCGTTGAACGCCGGAACATCGACGAACTCCATCTTGTCCCAGAGGCTGTTGTCGATACGCCCAGGGGTGCCCCTTTTCACCACGCGCGTCCCCGAACGCGACTCCGCGCCCTGGTTCAGCAGGCTGTCAGCCGTCACGGTCAGGTCGCCGTTGGCGGCCAGCAGGCTGTAACGGTTTTCAACCTGGTTGGCGTGGATGGTGAAGTTCTTGCCTGCCACGAATCGCGCCGCGCGCGAGTCCTTGAGCACCTCGTCGTTGAATTGGGTAGTGATGGTGATGGTGCCGCGCTTCCAGCCATCACCACCATCGCAGTGCTGACCGCATACCCAGCTCAAGCTGCCGGACGACTGACCGGAAGTCAGCTCGAACTCGGCTTTGGCGTTTTCGAAGGAAACCGCGTTGATATCGACGTCACCCTCGCCTTCGATGGTGCCCGACAAGTTGCTGAACAACGCCGCGCGCCCGCCATCGACAGCGTCGACGCTCATGTTGCCGCCGCTGTAAATATCGCCGTAATAGTTATTCAGGCTGTTGCCGTGCAGCTTCATCGTGCCGCCGCTGAACAGCAGCGTGTCGGCATCGTTGTAGAGACCGTTGGCGGCGGTGAATTCGAGATTGCCTTGGGCGCCGAGGGTGCCTTTGTTATTGATCCGTGCCGCCGTCACCGTGAGGTTCTGGTTGGCGATCAGGCGACCGAGATTGTCCAGTGTGCCGCGCAAGGTCATCACGGTGTCGCCGCCGCTGACCAGTCGCCCGTCCTGCTGGATCACGTCGTTGGCGCTGATCGTGAGTTTCTGCTGCGCGGAGACTTTGCCGCTGTTGAGCAGATTGCCGCCGAGGGTCAGCGCCAGATCGCCGCCGCTGAGCAATTGTCCGGCATTGTTCAGGTTGGCCACGTTGAGGCTGAGCGCCGAAGTACTGGCGATCCGTTCGCCAGCATTGAGCGTCAGGTCCTGCGCACTGGTGTAGGTCAGCCCGCCGTTCAGTTGCCAGGTACCAACACCGTTGACCGAGCCGACATCCCATACACCATTGCCCAGCCCGGTGAGACTGCCCTGGTTGTTGGCCAGTTGGCTCACATCCAGGTCGAAAAGGCCCTGTGCCGCGTGGCGCACATTGCCGCTGAAGTTATTGATTTCGGCACCGGATAGCAGCAGGTCCTGACTGCCGATTTCGATCACGCCGCTCTGGTTGTTCAGATTGCCGGTCAGCTTGATCTGACTCGCAGCGCCACCGAGGGCGCGGAGCTGGCCGCCGGCGCTGTTATCCAAGCCGCTGGCAGTCAGCTTGAGGCTGTTCGCCGATTCGATCAGGCCGCCCTGATTGAGAACCTGCCCGACGGCTTCGAGCCCCAGCTGATTACCGCTGATCTCGCCGCTGGTGTTGTCCAGGCTGGTACCAGTGAAGATCACCTGATCCTTGCCGAACATTTTGCCGGCGCGGTTGGTCAGGCGCGTTACCGTCAACGTCAGGTCATCGATCAGGCTGGAAATCAGCCCGGCCTTGCCGCTGGCTGCACTGTTGTCGAGGTCGGCACTGGTGATGCTCACCGAGTCGGCTTGCAGCGTGCCGCCCTGGTTTTGCAAATTGCCGTTGTTCAGCGCCAGTTCGGCATGGCTGCCGTTGGCCAGAATCACACCTTGCTGATTGAGCAGTGTTTTGCCAGTAATCTTCAGGCCGTCGCTGCCAGCGATGATCTGCCCGGCAGCGTTGTTGTTGATCCAGGCGCTATTGATGTCCAGGCGCTTGCCTTGCAGGGTGCCGCCCCGGTTATCCAGCGAGGTCAGTTGATCAAGGAGCAAGCGCTGTGCGCCAGCATCGACCAGACCGGTGACGTTGCTGAAAACTCCGGCAATGTTGAGGACGACATCGCCGCCATTACCGACGATGCCGCCCTTGTCGTTGTTGCCAAGTTGTTTGGCATTTATGTCGATAGCGTTGCCAAGCAGGACACCGGCGCTGTTGTCGACCTCGTCACCGTCGATGTGCAACTGACCTTCGCTCTGAATCCGGCCCTGTTGATTCAGCAGTTGCGACTGGCTTGGTGCAGTTTGCTTGAGGATCAACCGCGCACCCTCGGCACCTGCGGCCAACAACCCGTTGGCACGGTTATCAAGGCTGGCCGCGTGCAACTCCAGGCCGTCGGCGATCATCCGCCCGCCACGGTTGTCGACGTATCCGTCCTTGGCCACCACCAGCAATTGCCGGGCGGCGACGACACCGCCACGGTTATCGACCGAGCCGGCGCGCAATTCGACATCGCCTTTGATGGATTGCAGACGGCCCAATGCGTTGTTCAAGTGCTGCTGGACGAGGAGCGTCAGTTGCCCGGTTTCGGCGCTGAGCGTGCCGTCGTTGTTGCCGATCAGATTGCGCAGGTTTGCGTCGACGATGCCGCCCAAAAGTTGGCCGCTGGCGTTTTGCAGATACTGCGCGGTCAGGCTCAGGCGATCGGTCCCCTGGATCAGGCCAAGGCTATTATCCAGGTCTGCACTGGAAACCACGCTGTCATCGGACGAAATCGTGCCTTGCGTATTATCCAGCGTGCCGCGACTGGCAACCTCGAGGGTTTTGCCCGTCAGACTTGCGTTGCGGTTGTTGATGCTCTGCGCAGTGATGGTCAAGCGATCCGAGGCTTGCACCTTGCCGTCGTGGTTGTCGAAATCCTGCATCAGCGTCAGATCAGCAGCACCGTTTTCCGCGCTGATCACACCCTTGGCGCTGTTATCAAGGCGAGTGGCCGTGACGTGAATGGCGTCGGCAGCCAGCGTCCCACCCTGATTGAGCAACTCCCCTCCCGACAGTGCAAGTGTGGTTTTCGCCTGGATCTTGCCCGCGCCGTTATTCAGACGTTCGCGGGCGACAACCTTGGCCTCACCGTCGCTGGCGCCGATCAGGCCGCCGCTGTTGTCCAGTTGACGGGCGTCCACGTCGAGGCGACCGGCGATCACTTTGCCGCCGGTGTTTTTTACCTCCTGAGCATTGAGCTTGAGGCTGCCGCCGGCGATTTCGATACGGCCCTGACGGTTGTCGATACTGTCGACCACCAGTGTTGCCGCTTGCCCATCGGCGAAGCGAATCAGGCCGCTGAGGTTGACGATGGCCGGCGCGCTCACGACCAGACGGGTTTCACCATAAACACGCGCATTCACACCTTGGTTGACCAGGCGCGCCGCGTTCAGAGTGAGGTCTTGAGCCTGCACGGTACCGTTCTGGTTCTCGAACGTTGCGGCTGCGCTGGCGGTCAGGGTTCGGCTGGCCAACACGCTGCCACTGTTGCTCACCGAAGCACTGTTGATCGACAGATCACCATTGGCGTTGCGGCTGTTGTCTGCGCTTACCCCGGCTTCAATCACACCGGTATTGGTCAGCCTGCCGCCACTGCTCAGGCTGACGCTGTCACGGGCAGCGAGGCTTTGGCGATTGATCAGGTCTTCGGCGGTTTGTACGGTGACCTGCGTACCGGCATAAACCGCGCCCTGGGCATCGAGACTTTTGGCCTTTACATCGACGGCATTACCCGCCGTGACTTTGGCCAGGGTCAGTTGGCCATTGGCGTCGATCCGGATGTCACCTGCGCTGGCGGCAAGATCCCCTGCCAGCTTCACGCCAACGCCCTGCTCGGTGCCGACCAGTTTGATTGCACCGGCATACATGCCGCCGAGCGCCGAGGAGTCGATGGCCAGTTGTGGTCTGGCGCTGCCGTCATCGGCACGGGCGGTGGCGCTGAGCGTGTCGGCGTTGACGTCGTTGCGGCCGGTGGTGATGTTCAGGTTTTTTGCGTGGATCTGTGCATTGATCTGCGCACTGCGGGTAATGATTTCGAAACTGTCGACGTTGCTCGCATCAAGACCGACGCCGTCAATCGAAACGCTTCCCTGATCGACCTGAAAGCGCTCCAGGCGACCGTTGTCGAGCACCGGTTTACCGGTGGTCAGCGTGACACGTGGCGTGTTGATGAAACCGCAACCGTTGCAACTGATGCCGTAAGGATTGGAAACGATCACCCGTGCCGATTGCCCTGCGACTTCGGTGTAGCCGCGCAACTGGCTCGGGCTGCCGCCATTGACTTCGTTGAGGATGGTTTGTGCCGCTGCGCCACGCAGGTTCGGGTTGCCGAGAATGATCCCGCCCAGTTGCGTCTGTTGCATGCGGTCGGTGGCGTTGTTGAGGATGACGCCTTGCGCACCGACGTTGTAGTCGTGGAACTGGTTATGCGACAGGCCACTGCCATTGGGCGCTGCGATGTTGACGATTGGCACGCCATTGCCGGCGCGATCCAGACTGGTGCCGGGTGCACTGACAACGATGCCGTCCGCCTGCGCCCACACCGGTTGCCAGAACATGACGTTCGCCAGCAAAAAGGCGAGACCACGCTTGGGCATGCCGCAGAATTGCTCGCGCTTTTTTACGGCCGCAGAAGGTTGGCTGGCCAGCAAAGCCAGGTGGCGAATGTCCATATCAGAATCTCGAAGCGGGCAAAAATTAAATGAAGAAATCCAGGCGGAAATAAATCGGCGCTTCGCGCTCGGTCAGCGCGTCCGGTCGTTCCAGGGAATGCGCGAATGTCACGCTGGCGGCCACATGCTGACCACGGGCGAACAACTCCAGCGAGTTGCTCGACATGCGTCCGTGCTGATCGCCGTTGTAGCGATCGCCGCGAATTACGCCCTGGTCGTAACCGAGGCTGGTGCCGTATTCGGCGAACACCGGTTGCAGCCATTCGGCCGTCACCGGGCGGCTCCAGCGCAGGTCGTTGCGCCAGTAGCCACCACTGTCGCCGGACAGCGATTGATCCTTGTAGCCGCGGATCGACGCCGAGCCGCCGAGGCTGGTGCGCTGTGGGCTGAACAGCACATCTTCGCTGCGCTGGCCGGTCATCAGGCTGCTGAAGCTGAAGGATTCACCGAGCAATTTGAACGGCTGCAAATAGCTCAGGGTTGCGGTGTATTTGCGGTAGCGTGCGTCCGGTTCGCCGGGGCCGGGATCGTGACTGCCCTGCGCATCGAAAGCACCAATGCCCTCCTGCACGCCAGCATCGAAGTTGACGAACGCGCTGCCGACACGACGGCCGTGGTTGAAGCCGAATTGCGCTTCGCTGATGCGATTGCTGCTCAGTTTGAGTTTGCTGTCTTCGATGAAGTTGTTGCTGCGCAGGTACGAAAGTCCCGCACTGAGGGAGGTCTTGCTGACCGCGTCGCGATGGATCACGCGCTCGGCGCGCAGTTGATGGTTTTCGCTGTCGCCGGTCTGCTTGAAGTTGTAGCCGTTGGCGGCGATCTGCGAGCGGTACTCGCTCTGGCTGTAGGTGTAACTGAACGTCCACCAGCCCCACGGCAGGCTGTAATTGAGCATGGCGTTGTTGGAAGTGTGCTGGTGATCGGTCATCGCATCGTGGCCGCCGCGCAGGCTCAATTGGTCAGCCAAACCCAGCGGGCTGTCCCAATCGAACGACGTGCCCCACTGCTGCTCGCCGGTGCTGCGCTGGCCATCGTTGCTTCGGGACAGGCCGGCGCGCCATGGCTTCTGCGGCGTATTGGTGACGCGCACTTCGCTGCCGCCGACATTCTGCCCCGGCGCCAGCTCCATTTTGGCCTGGTTGGACGGCAGGCGATTGAGCTGGTCGACCATTTGCTCGATCTCGCGCAGGTTGACCAGTTCACCGCTTTTGCCGGGAAAGGCCATGGCCAGTTCGCGATCCGAGAGCCGGCTGTTTTCCGCGCCCTTCATGCCTTCGAGCTTGCCTTCGATCACCAGCACTTTCAGGTGCCCGGCGGACAGATCCTGTTGCGGCAAATACGCGCGACTGGTGACCAGACCTTTTTCGATGTAGTGATCGGTGATGACTTTGAGCAGCTCGTTGAGCTGCGGCACGCCGAGGCATTCGCCGATATAAGGCTTGAGCAGACGCGCCTTGTCGCGCTCCGAGAGGCTGTCTGCACCTTTGAGTTCGATGTCCTTGATGGTGAAGCAGCGCGTATCGGCGGGTGCTGTCGGTTGCGCCGGTTTGGCGTCTTTGCCGGGCAGATCCTTGAGTTCTTCGAGGCGCCGCTGCTGCTCTTCGAGCAACCGGTTCTGACGTTCGCGGATCAGGTCGGTTTCACCGGGAGTGGGCGCGGCCCAGGCAGATTCAAGCGGAGAGAGGCAGAGCAGCGCCAGGCACAACCGCGCCGTGAAGGCGGGTGAAAACATGTTCGATCCCTCGACACAAAAAGTGACATCAAAATAGTGGCGCGATATTAGAGGGCCATCATTTTGACGTCAAACTTAAGTTTGTTCCGCTCATCGGGATTTGCCGCGCTTTCATAAGGGTGAAACCAGCACCTGCGTACAAGTGGCGGGCGCGTTTTGCGCGGATAGTGGCCGTTGCCCATTCGGCATCTATTCTTGCCACACACGATCACAAGGAGTTTGCATGAGCACCTTCAAAACCCAAGACGGCACCGAGATCTATTACAAGGACTGGGGCAGCGGCAAGCCCGTGCTGTTCAGCCACGGCTGGCCGCTGGATGCCGACATGTGGGAATACCAGATGGAATACCTGAGCAGTCGCGGCTATCGCACCATCGCCTTCGACCGCCGTGGTTTCGGTCGCTCCGATCAACCATGGACCGGCTACGACTACGACACTTTCGCCGATGACATCGCCGGCCTGATCAACCATCTGGACCTGCGCGACGTGACCCTGGTCGGCTTCTCCATGGGTGGCGGCGACGTCAGCCGCTACATCGCCCGCCACGGCAGCGAGCGCGTTGCCGGCCTGGTATTGCTCGGTGCGGTCACGCCGCTGTTCGGCAAGAAAGCCGACTTCGCCGACGGCGTCGACAAATCAGTGTTCGACGGCATCAAGGCCGGCCTGCTGAAGGATCGTGCGCAATTTATCGCTGATTTCAACGCGCCGTTCTACGGCACCAATCAGGGCCAGAAAGTCTCTGACGGCGTGCTCACGCAAACCCTGAACATCGCGCTGCTGGCATCGCTCAAGGGCACCGTCGACTGCGTGACCGCGTTCTCGGAAACCGACTTCCGCCCGGACATGGCCAAGATCGATGTGCCGACTCTGGTGATCCATGGCGACGGCGACCAGATCGTGCCGTTCGAAACCACCGGCAAGCAGGCCGCCGCGCAAATCAAAGGCGCCGAGTTGAAGGTCTACGCCGGCGCGCCGCACGGGTTTGCCGTGACCCATGCGCAGGCGTTGAATGAGGATCTGCTGGCGTTCCTCAACCGGTAATCCCGCACGGCACACGCCGTAGTCAGATGCTGATGAACCAAGGCCCGTGCGATGCGGGCCTTGTGTTTTGCGCTATGGTATTTTCCTGCGTCCACTACCCGGAGAAGGAAATCCCATGCTGCGAATACTCGGCAAAGCCTCATCGATCAACGTGCGCAAAGTGCTGTGGACCTGTGCTGAACTGGACATCCCGTTCGAGCGCGAAGACTGGGGTTCGGGCTTCCAGTCGCCAAACACACAGGAGTTTCTCGCGCTGAATCCCTGCGCCATGGTGCCGGTGATCCAGGACGGCGATTTCACTCTCTGGGAATCCAACACCATCATTCGTTATCTGGCGACGCGTTACGGCGGTGCGCATTTATATCCGGTTGAGCCCATCGCCCGCGCGCGGGTCGATCAGTGGATCGATTGGCAGGCCTCGGAGCTGAATCGCTCTTGGTCGTACCCGCTGATGGCGCTGGTGCGCAAGTCGCCGGATTATCAGGACGGCGATGCCCTGGCCGCCGGCTGCCGGGACTGGATGCGCAACATGCAAATCCTCGATCGCCAACTGGAGAAGACCGGCGCATACGTCAGTGGCGAGCAGTTTTCCCTGGCGGACATTCCGATCGGGCTGTCAGTGAATCGCTGGTTCGAAACGCCGCTCGATCACGGGAATCTGGCTGCGGTGCGCGCCTATTACGATCGCTTGAATCAGCGCGACGGTTATCGTTTGTACGGGCGCAATGGCACGCCATAAAGATGCGCTCTATCAGGCTTGCTCACGCACCACGCCCCGCTCTTCAAGCAAACGCACGAACATGCTCAGACTGCGCGACACCGTGCCCCGGCGCCACACCAGCCATGTAGTCAGATAGCGGAAGTCCGCGGTCAGCGGCCAGACGCTGACCGTCGCGCTGCCGGGCATGCTCTGCAGCATTTTGCGCGGCATCAGCGCCAGGCCGGCACCGGCGCTGACGCAGGCGAGCATGCCGTGGTAGGACTCCATTTCGAAGATCTTGCCGGGTACGGCAGCGTCGGTGCTGAACCATTTTTCAAAATGGTGACGGTAGGAACAGTTGGAACGGAAGGCGTAGATATTCTCGCCATTCACGTCCGCCGCACGTTCGACCGGTGAATGATGGAGCGGCGCGATGATGACCATTTCCTCCTCGAACGCCGGCACACCTTCCAGGGCCGGATGCAGCACCGGGCCGTCGACGAATGCAGCGGCGAGACGCCCGGACAGCACGCCGTCGATCATCGTCCCCGATGGCCCGGTGGACAGGTCGAGGTCGACCTTCGGGTGCTGCTGGTTGTACGCCGCCAACAGTTCGGGAATACGTACCGCTGCGGTACTTTCCAGCGAGCCCAACGGGAACGCGCCCTGGGGTTCTTCGCCTGCCACCGTAGCGCGGGCTTCCTGCACCAGATCGAGAATACGCCGCGTGTATTCGAGAAAACTCCACCCGGCCGGCGACAGGCGCAGACGGCTTTTCTCGCGGATAAACAGATCGACGCCGAGATCCTGCTCAAGCTGTTTGATCCGCGTGGTCAGGTTCGACGGCACGCGATGAATCTGCGTGGCGGCAGCGCTGATGCTGCCGTGCTCGGCCACCGCTTTGAAGATTTCCAGTTGCACCAGATCCACAGTCATTCTCCAATCGTGAAGGAAACGCTCTTTATTATTCAGTTTCCAGAAAACTAACGCCACCCTACTCTAGGCCCATCCGACGAACCTACAGGACAACGTCATGAGCCAGATTTCCAGCCAGACCCACGCCATCTCGATCAACCCCGCCACCGGCGAGCAGATCGGGCATTACGCGTTTGAATCCGCCGCTGCCCTTGATGCGGCGCTGACTCGCGCTGCCTTTGCTTTTGGCAAGTGGAAGCGCAAGCCGCTGCAGGATCGTTCGCGTCTTTTGACCGCCCTCGCCGGCGCGCTGCGTGAAACCTCAGAAGCGATGGCAACCATGATCACCCAGGAAATGGGCAAGCCGATCGCCCAGGCCCGTGGCGAAATCGAGAAATGCGCCAAGCTCTGCGAGTGGTACGCCGAACACGGTCCAGCCATGCTCGACGCCGAAGCCACCCTGGTTGAAGGCGGCAAGGCGCGTATCGAGTACCGTCCGCTGGGGCCGATTCTGGCGGTGATGCCGTGGAATTTCCCGATCTGGCAAGTGCTGCGCGGCGCGGTGCCGACGTTGATCGCTGGCAACACTTACGTGCTCAAGCATGCGCCAAACGTGATGGGCAGCGCTTACCTGCTGCGCGATGCGTTTGTCCGCGCCGTTTTTCCCGATGGCGTGTTTGAGGTGATCAACGTCACCCCGGAAGGCGTTTCCAGCGCCATTGCCGATTCGCGCATCGCCGCTGTGACGCTGACCGGCAGCGTCCGCGCCGGTATGGCCATCGGTGCTCAGGCCGGTGCGGCATTGAAGAAATGCGTGCTGGAACTCGGCGGCTCCGATCCGTTCATCGTGCTCAACGATGCTGATCTGGATGAGGCGGTGCACGCGGCAGTGGTCGGTCGTTATCAGAATTCCGGCCAGGTCTGCGCGGCTGCCAAACGTCTGATCATCGAACAAGGTGTGGTCGAGGAATTTACCCGCAAGTTCGTTGAAGCGACACGCCAGTTGAAGATGGGCGATCCGCTCAACGCTGACACTTACATCGGGCCGATGGCGCGCTTCGATCTGCGTGATGAACTCGATCAGCAAGTGCGTGACACGTTGGAGGAAGGCGCGACGCTGCTGCTCGGCGGCAGAAAAGCCGAGGGCGCCGGCAACTTCTACGAACCGACCGTGCTGGCCGATGTAACCGACCGCATGACCTCGTTCAAGCAAGAACTGTTTGGCCCGGTCGCCTCGATTATCACCGCCCGCGATTGCGCACACGCCGTGGCCTTGGCCAACGACAGCGATTTCGGCCTGACCGCGACTATCTACACCGCGAACGTGGCGCTGGCTGAGCAACTGACCAGTGAACTGGAAACCGGTGGCGTGTTCATCAACGGCTACTCGGCGAGCGATCCGCGCGTGACCTTCGGCGGCGTGAAGAAGAGCGGCTTCGGTCGTGAGCTGTCGCACTTTGGCGTACGGGAATTCTGCAACGCGCAGACCGTATGGCTGGATCGTAAATAAGCCGGGTGCTGTAAAACCTGTGGGAGCGAGCCTGCTCGCGAAAGCGTCCTGTCAGTCACTGCTGCATCGACTGACACACCTCTTCGCGAGCAGGCTCGCTCCCACAGGGGCACGGTTGCGCAGATGATTTGGGGCACGACTCCCACATGCTCTGCTTCGATTTACAGATACTTCAACCAACTGATGTCCCGGCGCCGCGCTTTCAGTGCCGAAAACCAGCGCACTGCCGGGAACAGCACCACGGCAAGAACCACCGCCGCCAGCCACACCGCCGTCACCGTCGAAAAGCCGAAATAGCTGCCCTGATTCAGGCCGAACAGCGCCACAGCGATCAGGTACAACACCTTCAACACATACAAGTGCAGCAGATAGAAAAACATCGGTGCCGAGCCGAACACGGTCAGCCAGCCAATCCAGCGGCGACTCTGCACGCGCTCAAAGGCGAGCAACAGCAACAGCCCCGTACTCACAGTAAGCGCGAGAAACAGCAGCGACGGCGGGTATTTGGTGATGTTGAAAAAGCTCATCAGTGTCTGCACCAGCGAATCGCTGATCGCCCACGGCTTTTCGCCGTAGCCATTGATCAAGCGCAGCGCCACGAAGCCGAGCAATCCAGCGGCCCCGGCAATCAGCAAACGACGCTGACGCACCGCCGCGTCCATGCCCCGAGCAAACCACGGCCCCAGCGCATAGCCCAGACCGATTACACCAATCCACGGCAGCAGCGGGTACGAGGTGCGCAGGCGCAAGGTGTCGCTGATCTCGATCCAGCCCCGATCATGCAGAATCGCCCAAGGCACATGCATCGCCGACTCAACCGGGAAATGCACCGCGTCGAGCAGGTTGTGCCCGGCGATGATCGCCACGCTCAGCGTCAGCAGCAGCGCACGTGGCAACCAGACCAGCATCGCCAGCGCAATCATGCTCAGGCCGATCGCCCAGATCACTTGCAGGTAAATCACGCTCGGCGGCAACTGGAACGTCCAGGCGAAGTTGACCAAGGTGAACTCCAGCGCCACCAGGAACAATCCGCGCTTGAACAGAAACGCGCTGACATCGGCTTTGCCGGCGTATTTTTCGCCGTAGAGCCATGCCGACAAACCGGTCAGCAAGACGAATACCGGCGCACACAGATGCGCCAGAGTGCGGCTGAAAAACAGCGCCGGCTCGGTGCTGGCGATGTCCATCGGGTCGGACACCTGGCGGTGCAAGAGGAAGGTTTCGCGTACGTGATCGAGCAGCATGAACAGGATCACCAGGCCTCTGAGCGCATCAATGGATAGCAGCCGGCCAGTCGCCAATGGGGCAGAACGGGGAAGTACAGGGGGCATGGGTCTTTCGCAATCGAGAGGAATAACACCGGACAGCCACAACGCCGCCCGCAAATTTCGCGTTACCTTATAACACCAAAAAAACAAAACCCAAACATGCACCATCGAAGTTGCCCATCAGCGCCAGCCTTCTATAGTGAACAGGTCCGCCCTGCCCTTGAGCGCTGTCCATGGTCAATACCGAACACCTGATCATCTGCGAGCACTGTGATTGCGTGTACGAGAAAGTCGTGCTCGCCAAACACCAGAAAACCCTGTGCGTGCGCTGCGGTGGCGTGCTGCAGCGCTTCAACGGCCTGACCATCGAGCAGCGTCTGGCCCTGACGTTCACGGCCGCGATGCTGTGGCTGTTCGCCAATTTCTACCCGGTGATGAGCATCAGCCTCAAAGGCATGAAAAACAGCGCAACCCTTTGGGATTCGGTGCTCGCGCTGAGCCAGGGACCGATCACCTTTATCGCCATGGTCGCGGCGATTGCGATCATCATCGCCCCGGCATTTCAGTTGGTGTTGCTGGTCTGGGTGTTGAGTTTCGCCCTCGGCCTGAGGCGGGCACCGGGGTTCAATCTGTGCATGCGCTGGCTGGAAACCCTGCGCCCGTGGAGCATGCTTGAGGTGTGTCTGCTGGGGGCGATGGTCGCGGTGTTCAAACTCGCCGGCCTGCTCGATGTGCTGCCGGGAATCGGCCTGTTCGCCCTGGCGGTGCTGAGCCTGATGATGATCCGCATTGCCGGCCGTGACATCCGCGAACTCTGGGACATTTTATGAAGCGTCCACCGACCGCCAGCGAACTCAACCTGTGCCTGTGCCACAGCTGTGGTTTGGCCTGTGACATGACCGACGAGCCACACGAATGCCCACGCTGTGATGCGCCTTTGCATCGGCGCAAGACCAATTCGCTGACGCGCACCTGGGCGTATATGCTCGCCGCCCTGGCCTTTTATATCCCGGCCAATCTGCTGCCGGTGATGAATACGGTGATGCTCGGCAACGGCGCCGACAGCACGATCATGAGTGGCGTGCTGGAGTTCTGGGAGGCCGGAGCGTGGGACATTGCCCTGATCATTTTCATCGCGAGCATCGCGGTCCCGGGGGTCAAATTCGTCGCCCTGACCTTGCTGCTCGTCACCGTGCAGCGCAACAGCGATTGGGCGCGCAGGGAGCGTTCGAAGCTGTACCGCTTCGTCGAACTGATCGGCTACTGGTCGATGCTCGATGTGCTGGTGGTCGCGCTGGTCGCGGCGCTGGTGAAATTCCAGGCGCTGGGCGATATCGAGCCACGACCGGGCATCCTGTTCTTCGGCCTGGTCGTGGTGTTCACCATGCTCGCGGCGATGAGTTTCGACCCGCGCCTGATCTGGGACAGGGACACCAGCGACACGGTCAGCGACGCAGCGTCTGGAGCAGCACCTGCAACGGATGGCGCAGCGCCTGATCCGACTGGCGCTTGACCTGGCTGCGGCAGGAGTAGCCGGTCGCCAACGCCTCGCCCTGCTCCGCCGGAGCCTGCACCTGACGCGCCCACGACTGCTCGTAAATGACGGCTGAGGTCTGGCGATTGCGTGCTTCGTGGCCGTAAGTACCGGACATGCCGCAGCAACCGGTAGCCTGCGTGGCCAGCTTCAGACCGGCACGTTCGAAGACCTGTTCCCACTGGCGGGTCGCGGCCGGCGCGTTGGTTTTCTCCGTGCAATGGGCGAGCAGACGGAACGCTTTCGGCTGAGCCTCAGGCGTCCGTTCTGGCATGACCTTGAGTAACCACTCCTGCACCAGCGCTACTTCTGGGCACTCATTCAGGCCCGGTACTTTCAGGTATTCCTGGCGATAGACCAGAGTCATCGCCGGATCCAGCCCCAGCAGCGGCACGCCGGTCTGCGCCAGCGCCTGCAACTGCTCAGCGTTACGCAACGCCGTGCGATTGAACGCCGAGAGAAAGCCCTGCACATGCAGCGGTTTACCGTTGGCGCTGAACGGCGCGAGATAGACCTGATAACCCAGGCGCGAAATCAGCTCGACCAGATCAGCCAGCAGCGGCGCTTCGAAGTAGCGGGTGAAGGCGTCCTGCACGATGACCACGCTGCGTTCGCGCTGCCCTGGGGTTAGCGCCGACAGCGTTGCAACCGTTGCTGGCTGCACCTGCCAACGGCGCATCGCCGCGTGGAAATCGAAACGGCTGAGCAGCGGCACATCGACCATGCCACCGATCCGCGCCAGCGCGCCACGCACCCAGCCAGCACCCATCAGACCGTTATAAAGCTCCGGTACCCTCGCCATGTATGGAATGGTGTATTCCAGCGAGGCAATCAGATAGTCCCGCGCCGGACGCAGATAACGACTGTGATACAGCTCGAGAAAACGCGAGCGAAATTCCGGCACGTTGACCTTCACCGGGCACTGCCCCGCGCAGGATTTGCAGGCCAGGCAACCGGCCATGGCGTCGTACACCTCATGGGAAAAATCCGCCGATGGATCGCGACTGTTGCGCCAGCGCTGCCACAGCGTGCTGAAAAACGCCGGTTTTCGGATTGCGTCCGAGAGCACATCGACGCCCGCCTCGCCCTGCAACCGCAGCCATTCGCGAATCAGCGAAGCGCGGCCCTTGGGCGATTGCGCGCGTTCGCGGGTGGCTTTCCACGACGGGCACATGGCGTCATCGGGATCGAAGTTGTAGCAGGCGCCGTTGCCATTGCAGTGCATGGCCGCGCCGTAGCTTTGCCAGACTTTTTCGTCGATCTGCCGATCCAGCTCGCCGCGCAGGGTCACTTCGTCGATCTTCAGCAGTGCTGCGCCGCTGTTGGCCGGCGTAGCGATTTTGCCCGGGTTGAACTGGTTGAATGGGTCGAACGCGGCTTTCAAGGCTTGCAGCGCCGGGTACAACTCGCCGAAGAATGCCGGCGCGTATTCGGAACGCAGGCCCTTGCCATGCTCGCCCCAGAGCAGGCCGCCGTAGCGCTGGGTCAACGCGGCGACGCCATCGGACACCGGGCGTACCAGGGCCGCTTGCTGCGGGTCTTTCATGTCGAGGATCGGCCGCACGTGCAGTACGCCGGCGTCGACATGGCCGAACATGCCGTACTGCAAACCGTGGCTGTCGAGCAGGTCGCGCAGTTCGGCGATGTATTCGGCCAAATGCTGCGGCGGCACGGCGGTGTCTTCAACGAAAGGCTGCGGGCGGGCTTCACCGGCGACGTTGCCGAGCAGGCCCACCGCCCTCTTGCGCATGCCGTAGACCTTGTTCACCGCTGCCTGACCAACCGCCAGCGTATGGCCCAGGCGCTCCACGGTGCGGTCGTTTTGCAGATGTTCGAGGAACGCTTCGACGCGGCGTTGCAGATCTTCGGGATCGTCACCGCAGAACTCGACCAGATTGATGCCCAGAGTCGGCCGTTCAGCGTTTTCCGGAAAATATTCGGCAACGCCGTGCCAGACGATGTCCTGCATCGCCAGCAGCAAGACCTTGGAGTCGACGGTTTCAATCGACAACGGCTTGAGCGCCATCAACGCCCGCGCATCACGCAAGGCATCCATGAACCCGGCGTAGCGGATGTTGACCAGCATCGTGTGCTTGGGAATCGGCAGTACGTTGAGCCGCGCTTCGACGACGAAGCCCAGCGAGCCCTCAGCGCCGCAGAGCACGCTGTTGAGGTTGAAACGCTGATCGGCCTCGCGCAGATGCGCCAGGTCATAACCGGTCAGGCAGCGGTTGAGATCGGGAAAGCGTGCCTTGATCAGCTCGCCCTGTTCATCAATGATCTGCCGCGCACAACGATAGACTTCGCCGACGCGATCATCGCGGGCGCACTGCGCTGCAAGCTCATCCTCGGCCAGCGGCAGACCGCGCAAACGCTCGCCGCCGCGCAGGATCATTTCAAGTTCCAGCACATGGTCGCGGGTTTTGCCGTAGGTGCAACTGCCCTGGCCGCTGGCGTCGGTGTTGATCATGCCGCCGACCGTGGCGCGGTTCGAGGTCGACAGTTCCGGAGCAAAAAACAGCCCGGCGGATTTCAGCGCGGCGTTGAGCTGATCCTTGACCACCCCGGCCTGCACGCGCACCCAGCGTTGTTCAACATTGATTTCCAGAATGCGATTCATGTGCCGTGACAGGTCGACGACGATGCCGTCTGTCAGCGATTGACCGTTGGTGCCGGTGCCACCGCCTCGCGGGGTGATCACCACTTTTTCGTACGCCGGTTCGGCAATCAGCCGCGCCACCCGTGCCACATCGTCCGCATCCAGCGGAAACACCGCCGCTTGCGGCAAGCGCTGATAGATCGAGTTGTCGGTCGCAAGCACCACGCGGCTGGCGTAATCGGCGCTGATTTCCCCGCGAAAGCCGCTGTCTTTCAGGGCGGCGAGGAATTGTTGGTAATCGCCGGTCAGGGCTCTGGCAGGCGACAGCTGGGCAATCATCGGTCGGGTCATCTCGGTCAAATCGGGCTGTGTGGCGGTGAACAGTTGTGCGCAAGGAATGATTGCGTCAGGCTCCGCCATCTGATTGCGCCCATGTTCATTGCTGGCCAGCCATGGAACAAGCGTAATTTCGACCCGCTATCGATGAGTTTTACGAATGAACCCGCGCACCCTCACACCGTCCATGTCGCTGCTGCTGGCTTTCGAGGCCGCCGCTCGCCACGAGAGCTACACCCGCGCCGCCCATGAGCTGTCACTGACGCAGAGCGCGGTCAGTCGCCAGGTACAGATTCTCGAGAAGATGCTCGGCATGCGCCTGTTCAGCCGCGAAGGCCGGCAGGTGGTGCTGACGGATGTCGGGCGCATGTATCAGCGCGAGCTCAGCGAAGCCCTCGGGCAGATTCGCAGCGCGACTTTGCAGGCGATGGCGTTTGGTTCGGGCATCCATAGCCTGCGCCTGGCGACGCTGCCGACCTTTGGTTCGAAATGGCTGCTGCCAAGGCTGAAGGATTTCTACACGGCGCACCCGGGCATGACCGTGCACCTGCATTCGCGGATCGAAACCATCGATTTCGACACCAGCGAAATCGACGCGGCCATCTGCGTCGGCGGCGGTGAGTGGCCAGGCCTGACCGCCCTGCCCCTGCACACCGAAGAATTGGTGGCGATTGCCAGCGCGCAGCTGTCGGCGACTGAACGCAATGAGGCCGAGCGGCACATGGCCGGGCAGTTGTTGCTCAACGTCAGCAGCAATGCCCAGGCGTGGGCGGAATGGTTCAGCCATCACCAACTGCCGCATCGCAGCATGCGGATCGGGCCGAGCTTCGAAATGACCTCGCACTTGATTCAGGCAGTACGCGCCAATATCGGCGTCGGCCTGGTGCCGCGTATTCTGGTCGAGGAGGAATTGCTCAAGGGCGAATTGCTGCAACTGGGCGAGCCGATTACCAGCCGACGCAGCTATTACCTGGTGTACCCGCCGCGTAATGAGAATCTGCCTTCGTTGAAGGCGTTCAGGGATTGGCTGGTTCATACCCTCTGAAGGATCGCGTCGCGGCCATTCGCGAGCAGGCTCGCTCCCACAGTTGCCATGCATTTACATGTGAGAGCGAGCCTGCTCGCGAAGAGGCCAGTCGCAACGACCTCAAAACCTCGGCTTGACCGCCCGCCAATCCGCCTTGTACCGCTGCATCTGCCGCACATCATCGCGCTGGCGAATGCCGCACGTCAGGTACTGGTCATGCAGCTTGGCCAGTTGCTCATGGTCCAGTTCCAACCCCAGCCCCGGGGCACGGGTGATCTTCACGCAGCCATCGACAATCGGCAGCTTGCCGCCCTTGATCACTTCCTCGTCCGGCTCCTGCCACGGGTAGTGGGTGTCGCAGGCGTAATCCAGATTCGGCACCGCCGCCGCGACGTGCGCCATGGCCATCAGGCTGATGCCCAGGTGCGAATTGGAATGCATCGACACGCCGAGGCCGAACACGTCGCACATTTTCGCCAGTGTCTGCGTATCCCGCAGGCCACCCCAGTAATGGTGGTCGGCGAGGACGATTTGCACGCTGTTCTGCGCAACGCTGCGGCGGAACTCGTCGAAATCAGTGACGACCATATTGGTCGCCAAGGGCAGACCGGTGCGCTTGTGCAGTTCAGCCATGCCATCAAGGCCCGGGGTCGGGTCTTCGTAATACTGCAGATCATCGCCGAGCAGTTCGGCCATGCGAATCGCCGTCTCCAGCGACCAGTTGCCGTTCGGATCGATGCGCAGCGGCAATCCCGGAAAGGCTTTTTTCAGTGCCTTGATGCAAGCCACTTCATGCTCCGGCGGCAAGGTGCCGGCCTTGAGCTTGATGCTCTTGAATCCGTACGCTTCGATCATCCGCGCTGCCTGCGCGACAATCTGCTGCTCGCTCAGCGCCTCGCCCCAGTTGTCCGGCTTGTAGGGCGAGTCGATATGTTCGGCGTATTTGAAAAACAGGTAAGCGCTGAACGGCACTTCATCGCGGATCGCGCCGCCGAGCAGGTCCACCAGCGGCACGTTCAGGTAGTGCGCCTGCAAATCAAGAAACGCTACTTCGAATGCCGAGTAGGCATTGCTCACCGCTTTGCTGGCGTGGGAACCGGGGGCCAGTTCGGCGCCAGCAATGCTCGCCGGTTTATTTGCCGCCACGGTGGCCTGCACGATCGCGCGCAATTGATTGAGGTTGAACGGATCGAGGCCGATCAACTGGCTCTGCAATTGTTGCTGGATCGCCAGCGCCGGGGCATCGCCGTAGCTTTCGCCGAGGCCGATGTAGCCGTTGTCACTTTCAATCTCGATGATCGAGCGCAGGGCAAAGGGTTCGTGGATGCCACTGGCGTTGAGCAGTGGCGGATCACGAAAGGCAATCGGGGTGACGCTGACACGGGTGATTTTCAAGATAACGCTCCTGACAGATCAACAATCGATTCAGTGGCTCGCAGCCGGACGAGCCGGCGCTACAACGGCGGCTTCGTCACTTGGC
Source organism: Pseudomonas sp. Sample_21 (assembly GCF_004307525.1). Classification (NCBI taxonomy): domain Bacteria; kingdom Pseudomonadati; phylum Pseudomonadota; class Gammaproteobacteria; order Pseudomonadales; family Pseudomonadaceae; genus Pseudomonas; species Pseudomonas sp. Sample_21. The sequence goes on from NZ_RCNZ01000068.1 coordinate 20,490, forward strand.
TTTACCGGGGTTTTACCTTTGGCGCCAGGCGCCGTGCGGGCGAAGAAGATCACCACGGCGGCGATCAGCGATGTCGCCGCCAGGCCATACAGGCCGCCCTCGATGGAGCCGGTGGTTTGTTCGAGAATGCCAAACGCGGTCGGCGCGACGAAACCGCCAAGGTTGCCGATGGAGTTGATCAGCGCGATCACCGCCGCAGCGATGCGCGCGTCCAGATAGCTTTGCGGAATCGGCCAGAACAGCGCCGATGCCGCTTTGAAACCGATGGCGGCGAAGCAGATGGCGACGAAGGCAAACACCGGCCCGCCAGTGGTCGACATGAACATGCCGACCGCCGCGATCACCAGCGTCAGCGCGACCCAGGCCTGCTGGAATTTCCATTTGCCGGCCATCGCTGCGAAGCCATACATGGCGACAATCGAAATGATCCACGGAATCGAATTGAGCAGCCCGACCTGAAAATCTCCGAGGTTACCCATCTTCTTGATCATGCTCGGCAACCAGAACGTCGCGCCGTAAATGGTCAGGGCAATGGAAAAATAGATGAAGCAGAACAGCGCGATCTGTCGGTCAGCCAACAGCTTGAACATCGACGGCTTGGCGACTTGTACCGCTTCGCGAGCGCGCTGCTCCTCGGCAATCGCCGCGACCAGTGCGTCTCGCTCTTCCTCGCTCAGCCACTTGGCTTGACGCGGATGCGATTGCAGCCAGAACCAGACGAATGCGCACAACACCACCGAAGCCGCGCCCTCGATGAGAAACATCCACTGCCAACCGTGCATGCCCAATCCGCTGATATGCAACAGCGCACCGGATACCGGGCCGGAAATTACCGAGGCAATCGCTGAGCCGCTGAGAAACACCGCCATGGTTTTGCCGCGCTCGGACGCTGGCAGCCATTGGGTGAAGTAATAAATGATCCCCGGGAAAAACCCGGCCTCGGCCGCACCGAGAATAAAGCGCAGCACGTAGAAGCTGGTTTCACCTTGAACAAACGCCATGGCCATGGCCGCAGCGCCCCAGGTGAACATGATCCGAGTCAGCCAGACCCGTGCGCCGTAGCGCTGCAACAGAATGTTGGACGGCACTTCGAACAGTGCGTAACCGATGAAAAACAGCCCGGCGCCAAGTCCGTACGCCGCTGCGCCGATACCCAGATCGGTTTCCAGATGGCTGCGCACGAAACCGATATTCACCCGGTCGATGTAATTGACGATGAACATCATCACGAACAGCGGCAGGACGTGGCGTTTGACCTTGGCGGCGGCGCGGGCGAGCACTGTGATGGCCGGCGGACTCTGGAGGGTTTTCAAGGGGCGACTCCCGATCTTGTTTTTTTAGGGATGACTTGAAGCGATGAGCCGATCATGGACGTCGCGCATTGATCCCGTCTAATCTAAACAGGCATTCGATTGATACCCGGATTAGATCAATGTTCGAACTTACCCAGCTGCGCTGCTTCACTACGGTCGCCACCGAACTCAACTTTCGCCGCGCCGCCGAGCGCCTCAACATGACCCAGCCGCCACTGAGTCGGCAGATTCAGCTGCTGGAGCATCACCTTGGCGTCGAATTGTTTACCCGCAGCACCCGAAGCGTTGCGCTGACGGCGGCGGGCCGGGCGTTTTTCGTTGAAGCGCAGAATCTTCTGGAGCGCGCCCAGCAAGCGGCGATCACCGCACGCCGGTTTGCCGAGGGCGACATTGGCTCGGTGAACATCGCGTTCGTCGGCAGCGCGGTATATGAATTTCTGCCCAAGGTGATCGCCGAAGCGCGACTCAAACAGCCTCAGGTGAAAATCGATCTGGCAGAGATGAATACCTATCAGCAGCACGAGGCATTGCGCGCTCGTCGTATCGACCTGGGCATCGCCCGGGCGCCATTGCAGGAACCGGGCTATGCCACCGAATGCCTGGTGCGCGAACCATTTGTGCTGGCAGTGCCGAGCGGGCATCGGTTGGCCAATGCAGCTGAGGTATCAGTGGCTGATCTGGATAAACAACCGTTTCTGATGTACTCCCATGAAGCCTATCCGCCGTTCAACGAACTGTTGACCGGCACGCTGCGCTCAGCGCGGGTGGCGCCGGATTACGTGCAGTGGCTGGGCTCGTCGCTGACGATTCTGGCGCTGGTCAACGCTGGCATGGGTCTGGCGCTGGTACCGCGTTGCGCGACCAGCGTGGTGTTCAGGAATGTGGTGTTTCGCGAGATCGATCTGGGCGAAGGGGTGCAAAGCGAGCTGCATCTGATCTGGCGTGAGAACAATGACAACCCGGCGTTCGCGATGTTGCTGGAGGCGATTCGCCGGGCGGTGGTGCAGGGTTGGGGCTGAAAATTATTGTGGCAACCTGTATTTGAGCGGAGGCGGAGCGCTCGGGGCTTTGATCAACGGCTCCTCCAGCGGCTTGCCGTCAGGCCCAGTGAACAGGCGTTCGTATTGCTTTGGCATTGGTCGCGGTGCTCTTGCAGTCGTCATGATGAACCCTCTGATACCGGGCTGAATTCAACCCACTTAACTTGCGCGGAATCTATCAGCAAAATTTCGGCACCAAAAGGCGTCGACTTGCCATCGTCATTAACCCAAGGTGGATTCTGCATCACGAATTGCCCACAACTGGATTCGGACGGCCACTCGACAGGCCAGCCAAACACGCGCCTCTCGTCATGTAAATGCAGGGTTATGAACCGGTCGAACTGGGCGAAAGCGCAGAACCATTCACTGGGGAAAGAAGATTGTTTCGTGACGTTTCGCTTACGTAACCAGCCGTGCAATTTGTCACTCGTAGCCAGGTAACAGGCAAACAAACCCAGCATCAGCGAAAACACAAATGCCCAGAGCGTTTGCGCCCGATCATCCCAGCTTCCTAATGAAAAACCCTTCGAGCCAACCCACAAACAGAGGTTGCCCACCGCCAACACCGCGCCCTGAATCACAAAAGTAAATATCAGCGCCTGCACGATCTGGCCGAACGTATCCGGTCGCTTGAATGCCGTAAGTGAATAGAAGATCCAGGTCGATAGAAAACCCGGGATGAGGTACTGCAACAGCGGAATGATGTCCTTGACCAGATCATCCATGATCCGAGGCTCCTTTCAGTCATGCCGATCCCGTCACGGGCCGACATTCAAAGCCTAGTCAAGGATCCTGCTGCGCCTCGCGGGCAACTGTCACAGCGCATTGCGAGCGTTTGGCTGGAGTCTTCATCCAATGAAAAAAGGCAGACATCGAACTTCGGTGTCTGCCTTTTTTGAGATCCGGGCGCCCGGTTACAGGCAGTCACGCACCGATTGGCGCAGCGATCCGGACTTGGCCCAAGGCGGCCCCTGATAGAGGGACACTTTGCTGCCGTCCTTGTATTTGACGATATCGAGAATCTCATCCGCCGTGATAATGCTCGGCGCGGTAATCCGGTAGCCGTTGGAAATAGACGTCTGCGAAGTCTTGGCCACGTCCTTCTGCCACAACGGTAACAAACACGCGGCATATTCTTTGGGAGGCTTGTCACTGGTCTTGCTGAGGTTTGGCTCGCCCGGCACCAGCGATGCTGGTAACGAGCAACCCGTCAACAGGGCCAGTGCCAAAGTGCCGATCCATACGCGCATGCTGTTTACCTGTTCCGAAAAAACGTGAATGTACCGTTTAACGGCGTGCACATCCATCGTGGCACCCCGCCGTTACCGGGGTTTGGACAATTTTTTACATCGGTTCAGCCGGGCGTCAGATGGCCTGGCCCCAGGTGGAAAAATGCGACTACTCTTTTCTACCGAGAATGTTCTGGAGGTGATCATGCGGCTCAATGAATACGAACACGAACTTCAACGGGATTTGCAAAGCGTGGCGTCGGACCTGAGATGGTCGGCGGTCGACCTCAAGCGCATTGCCGAACAATTGCGCAAATCAGGTAACGAGGCAGACGCCCAGACTGTGTTGCGATCTTGCACAATCCTGCAAAACGACGAGGAGAGATTGCAGATCTATGCCAGGGAGGTAAAAGCCCGGACCATCAGCCGAATCAAGGTGCACTGACTCCTGATCCAAACAAGAAGCCCCGGTCGAAACCGGGGCTCTTTCGTTATAACGCGTCAACTCACGTTCTGGCTTTGCACCCGCTTGGCGCGTTGCTTGTAACCAGGAAGCGCCGCCGCATAGGCCATCGCTTCCTCCCTGCTGGTGAATGACGCCAACCGGTCACCCTGAGTGCAAACCCGCCATGGGCCGTTGTTCACGCTAAGCACGTCATAACCGTTCATGTGCAGCTTGTTCAGCATTGGAATGCTCATGAGCACCTCCATTTTGTCAACGGTGTTTTCGGTGTACGGGCTTACCTTACACCCGCTCCCCGCTGCGGTGTAAACCGGATTCGCCCTGGCACATGTCAATTCACTGGCACTTTTTGCTACGCAAATGGCTCCGAATCGAGAGGGAACCTTTAAATCCGCTTGCGGCTCGAATATTGCAGATTGATTACAGTTTTATGACACGCATCAACAGGGCAATCATGAAAGTACGCGCCACCGTCATTTGCGAGCAGGATCGCCATATCCTCCTGGTACGCAAACCCCGCCATCACTGGTCATTACCCGGGGGCAAAGTCGAACCCGGGGAAACCCGTGCGGCGGCAGCCGTGCGCGAGTTGCAGGAGGAAACCGGGCTCAATGCTGAGGACGTCCTGTACCTGATGGATTTTCAGGCGGGCAGTACGCGGCATCATGTGTACGAGGCTTCGGTGGTCAACCTCGACGATGTGCGCCCGCAGAACGAAATCGTCGATTGCATCTGGTACCCGCTCGATGCCGTGCACAATCTTGAAACCAATGACGCGACACGGCGCATCGTGCAGGCCTTTCAACGGCGTTTATAACGATCAGCCGGCGAACGCCCGGCGACCGGCGCTGATTTCCGTGCGCAACTCACCGATGAAATTGGAAATATCGCGAATCGTCACCAGATGCTCGGGAGAAACGCCGTCAAGCAACAACTCGACACGCCCACTGCCCGGCTCATACACCTTGATCCGCAACAGACCTTGTCCGGTCGGTGTGCAATCACACTTGAACGTGGGGAAGCCTGACTCGACGATCCGGCAAATATCGGCAATGGCAAGCATGGACGGGCGCCTCGCAGGCGGAGAATCGATCCATCGAGCATAGACCCACGGTGTGTTTACTGCCCGCTCGAGAATGCCAAGCCGATCACAACTCACTCATGCCATTCAATGCGCGTCGTGATCCCAGATCCAGTTCCACATTCCGGGCAGATTCACCGGCTCAGCGCTTTGCTGAACCGTACGCGCCAACGCAGCTTTTTCCAGTGCGGCCTGATTGTCGTAGAACGGCTTGTCCGCCAGTCTGACCCCGGTCGCCGCCGCGCTATCGAGCAGAATCTGCAGATATTCGCGAGTGTGGCGCGCGGTGTAGCGATTGAGGTCATGGAACGTCACCACGACCGGAATTACGCCATCCACGGTCGGCAATTGACCCACGGCGATACGCTCGCGCACTTCCGATAACTGCCGCAGCATGTTCGCCCGACGCCGAGGGCTGGCGTTGAAGCCCCAGATCTTGCCGTCGTTGGCACTCAGGTCCGTGAGCAAGACATGCAAGCCGTGTTTTTGATAGGCCGCAAATGTGCGCTTGTCGTAGTTCCAGAACGGTGGGCGCAACAGCTTGGGCTGCGCCCCGGTGATAGCGGCGATGTCAGCGCTGCCATCGGTCAGCGACTGCTCCAGTTCTTGCGGGTCGAGCGAGCGATGGTTGGTGTGCCAATGAGTCGCGGTGTGGAAAGCGAGAATATGCCCCTCGCCGTGTTCACGCCGCATCAGGCTGCGACCGATCTCGCTATTGCCTGCCCTGGGTGCTCGGGTCTGCACGAAAAACACGGCTTTGATATTTGCCTGCAGCGGATTGCTTTTGAGGCTGTCGAGCACCGCCGCCGTGGGATTCCACAACCCTGAAGCGCTGGGGCCATCGTCGAACGTCAGGAGAAAACGTACGGGGGCTTGGGCCATCAGGCGCGTTTCGGTTTGCGTGGTCATTTCAATCGGCGCGGCGATGCAGCCGGCCAGACCGAGCGCGATGAGCGCAGCACAAAGAAGTTTGCATCCGGATGTCATGTCTTGCCCTGAGGCCGCGGCCGTCGTGTTGTCGAATGGCAAACCTCCATCGCCTTTGTCCATCCCTGCGCGGCTATCCGCGAGCGCAGGTTGGATAAGGTACACAGGGTTTGGTTCCGGTGCTGCTTTCAGTGCGTCATCGGCCGGCACATTGGCAGGTCCGACTAGACTCAAATTTCCTCAAGGAGATTTCATCCATGTGCGGAAGACTCACGCAGTACCGTGGGATTCACGATTTCGTTGCGGTGCTGAGCATCCCCGATGCGTTGATCAATCACGTCGGCGATGCGCCGCTCAATCGCTACAACGCAGCGCCCACCACTGCGCTGGCGGTTCTGCATCAGCACGAACAGGCCATTCATGCCGACAATCTGCGCTGGGGCTGGCGCCCCCATTGGGCCAAGGATCGTGCCCCACCTATCAACGCTCGGGTAGAGAAAGTCGCCCACGGCGCGTTCTTCCGGGCGATCTGGCGGCAGCGGCTGATCGTGCCGGTCGACAATTGGTTTGAGTGGGTTGATAGCGGGGAAAAATCCCGACAGCCCTGGTTGATTCGTCGGGCGGATCAGGCTCCGGTCTTCTGTGCCGGTATCGGCCAATTTCCAGCACCGGGGGTTGCGCCGAGGGAGGACGACGGGTTCGTCATCATCACCGCTGACAGCCTGGGCGGCCTGCTCGATATTCACGATCGCCGCCCAGTGGTCTTCGATTCGGCGCGAGCTCGGGAATGGCTTGATCCGGCTACGCCAGTGGAGCGCGCCGAGCAGATGCTGCTGTTTGAAGGCGAGCCCAGTGAGGCCTTCGAATGGTACAAAGTCGGCAAAGCGGTCGGCAATACGCGTAATCAGGGTGCGCAATTGATAGAACGAGTCGACTAAATAATCCGTCCATCCTTGCGTTAATCAAGCAACGCCGCCACTGAGTCCCCTGCGTTACAAAAAGTGTTTCAACCGCGATACACCCCCCATAAAACAGCCGTTTGAGCGAATCAACCGCCTGTCAGACATTTCGACAGTCATACATACATTTTCCCGCGCTGCGGATAGCATGCGCGCCGCCTTTCCGATTGGTATACCAGTTGACCAAAGAGTCAAAGAAATCAGGAATCCATCAACAACTTTCAAGCCTTGCAGAGAAATAAGTGAGCGACGATTTTGCAATCAAACAGGTCAGCGGCCTGAAGTGTGTCCATCTGTCCAAGACAGAACGCCTGGAACTCGACTGTTTTATCGGCCATTACATCAAGACCCGAAACCTGCACAGCGTGCCCGATATCGAACGCACCCTGCGCAGCACCCTCGAGGGTTATCCCGGCCATCCGCCGGTGATGGTCAATGAGCTCAATGCGTGGATCGATCGAACGTTGGGGTATCGCGCGACCTACCCGGACTTCACGCAGCTGGCAGACCTCTGAAACGCGAAGAGCCCCGCTGCTGCGGGGCTCTTCGTATGCGCTGTTCAAGGTTTCAGCGGACGCTCCTGATCGCGGTCCGACAACTCGCGGCTGTCATCGTGCTTCCAGGTTTTTTCCTGCCTCTTTTGCCGCTCGATTTCTTCCTCTGTTGGCGCATCATCTTCCGCACGCGTTTGCTCAGTTGCCATGTGCACCTCACCTCAGAACAGTTGATGATCGTTAAAGGGTAGAACACTTTTGCGCGCCCAGATTCACCAAGGAATTTTGTCCCGCGCGGCGTACCATAGCGCCATCCACCCTTACGTCAGGAAGACGCCATGCTCTACCGAATCGCCGCCGACGGGCTGGTGCTGTTTCACTTGTGTTTCATCTTGTTCGTGCTGTTCGGCGGGCTGCTGGTGCTGCGCTGGCCACGTTTGATGTGGCTGCACTTGCCGGCGGCCGCATGGGGCGTGGCGGTCGAGGTATTGCACCTGACCTGTCCGTTGACCTACTGGGAAAACCTCATGCGCCACGCGGCCGGGCAGACCGAATACGCCGGCGGCTTCATTGAGCATTACATCTGGCCGATCATCTACCCGGCCGGTCTGACGCCGCAGATTCAACTGGCCCTCGGCAGCGTGGTACTGGCGGTCAACCTGTTGGTGTACGCACGACTGCTGCGCTCGTGGAAACTGCGCCGGACCCGGCGCATTCCGTTTTAACGCGAGGCCGGTTTCAACGTTTCCAGCCACTGCGGATCGAAGCGTGGCTGGTCAGAATCAAGTCCCTGCGCCTGCATCCGCGCCTTGTGCTGTTCGACTTCGTCACGCAGTTGTCCGTGATCGCTGTAATTGCCGTCCAGCTCATGCATTTGCAGCAATCCGAGGTGATAGAAACGCAACACCTTCATCGCCGTCGGATCGTGGTTCTGCACCGCCGCTGTCACCTGATGCATGACATTGGTGATGCTCATCAGATTGCGCTTGAGGCGCCAGCTGTACACCGCCGGGGCCATCCAGGTCTGATGCCAGAAACGCCCGCGCAACAGCGCCGCCGTCAGCAGAAACGCCACGAATACGCCGCCGACATTGAAACGCAGGTTATCCCCGTCGGGTTCACCGAACACTGCCACCGCAACCGACGAAAACAGCATGGCCAGCAGCAGAAACAGCACGGCGATGATGATCGTGCTGCGGCGGGTCTGCTGACGAAAGGTAGCGGGGTCCATCGGCTGAATCTCGAACATCGAAAATGACTTCCTTGAGTGGCAAAACGCGCAACGGAAAAAACTCGCCAGCGCATTATCGCATCGCACCGGGTTTTAGCTATGCTGGGGCTCCTTTTCATCTTTTCAAAGTCCAACGGGACATGGCGGTATAACGCAGATCGTGCCATCTTCATTCATGGATACACACTATTCGGATGCCATCCGCTGCGTTGTGGATGACATCGTTTTAAGGATCACTGCATGACCCAACGACACGTAATCAATGCCTCGGTCAGTCCGAAAGGCAGTCTGGAAACCCTTTCTCAACGTGAAGTTCAGCAACTGAGCGAAGCCGGATCCGGCAGCACCTATACCCTCTTCCGCCAATGCGCCCTGGCCATCCTCAACACCGGCGCGCATGTCGACAATGCCAAGACCATCCTCGAAGCCTACAAGGACTTCGAAATCCGCATTCACCAGCAGGATCGCGGTGTACGCCTGGAGCTGCTGAACGCTCCGGCCGACGCGTTCGTCGACGGCGAGATGATCGCCAGCACCCGCGAAATGCTTTTCAGCGCCCTGCGCGACATCGTCTACACCGAGAACGAACTAGATAGCCAGCGCATCGACCTGAGCAATTCCCAAGGCATCAGCGACTACGTGTTCCATCTGCTGCGCAACGCGCGCACCCTGCGCCCGGGCGTCGAGCCGAAAATCGTGGTGTGCTGGGGCGGCCACTCGATCAACACCGAAGAATACAAATACACCA
>NZ_RCNZ01000070.1:0-27018 GCF_004307525.1 Pseudomonas sp. Sample_21
GGAAGTAATCCGGGGTGGGAAATCCAGAATCCCTCTGATCCGGATGCCATTGGCTATGCCGCACCCGCGCATTTTCAGATCCTGATGTTCACTGACTATGTGGAAAACCTGATGGCGTGGGGCGATTGGTATTACCGCCAATTGACCCGTGACAGTCTGGTGGCCGCCAAGCTTTGCTACGTCCAGGCCGGGTTTCTGATGGGCAAGGCGCCCACCGCCGACACAGCGACTCGTTGGCAGACCGCCACCGTTGAAAACCTTCTGGCCCAGAGTGATTCACGACCGCCTCTTGAAGCGCTTGAAAATACGCAGGATTTCAACCTGGCGGATTACCCGATCGCTTCCGATACCCCGCCGATGCTGGGATTGTTGGCAAGCAAACCTTTTGAAATTCCGATCAATCAATCGCTGCTCGACCTGTTTGCAAGGCCGCAGCAACGGCTTGGTTACCTGCGCGACAATCTCACCATCGATGGCAAACCGCTGGACATATTGCTGTTCAGCCCGATGACGGATCCCAGGCAATTGCTCCGCGATCTGGCCGCTGGCAGCGCGGCCGGACCCAGACCGATGGGGGGGCGGCTGGTGGTCAATGCCTACCGTTGGCGTGTCACGTTCGAAGTCGCACTGCGTGGGGTACAGAGTCTGCGGGATTTCGGCAGTCTGGTGCTGCGACTGCTTGAACAACGCGACCGTGCCGAACAAGAAGAACTGCAGCAGAACCATCTGCTGGAGTTGGGCCGTTACGCCGAAACGGTGCAGGAACAATCCATCGCCCAACTGGAGGCGAATGTAACAGCGCTTCAGCAAAGCCGGGCAATGGCGCAGGAGCGGGCCGATGCCTATGCAACGCGTTACAACGAGAACGTTTCGCCGATCGAGTACCAGGTCATGGCCAGCCTGCAGCAGTCGAAAACATCAGCCCTGCAGGCCAAAGCCGTCAGAGTGGCAGGGGGCGTCATCGCGGCGTTGCCGAAAATCTATGGTACTTCCAACGGTGGCTTCAAGCCCGAACACGCATTCGATGCAATGGCTTTCGGTTTTGACGTCTCTTCGTCACTGCTGCAAATCGACGCCGACCGACAAGCCACGACCGAAGGCTATCGTCGCCGCCGCACTGAATGGGCGCTGCAACGCGATCAGGCGCTGGCGGAGGTGGGCGCAATCAATGCGCAGATCGAAGCGCAAAGCCATGCGGTCAACGCAGCAAGATCCAGCCTTGAACAGACGCTTCGGGCCAACAGTCAAGCGTTGACCATGTTCAACTTCCTCAAAAAACGCGCGAGCAATGCCGAGTTGTTCGGCTGGATGCTTGGCCAGCTAAAAGCCCTGCACTACCAGGCGTACGACGCGGTCGTCAGTCTGTGCCTCAGTGCGCAGGCTTCGCTGGCTGCTGAAACCGGCGATTATGATGCACCGGTCCCTTTGCCTCAGGCCTGGCTCGATCACCGTTATGGTCTGGGCTCTGGCGAACAGTTGCACATGTATCTGCTGGACCAGGAACGCAGGCGCTTGCAAAGCTACGAGCGGCGGCTGGAGCTGGTCAAAACAGTTTCCTTGCGGCAGTTGTGCGACGACGGCATCGAGCCTCAAGAGGGCGTGAGCAGTTGGGCAGATGCACACCAGCAATTGATGGCAACAGGTGTATTGGAGTTCAGACTGACCCAGTTGCTGTTCGACCGGGATTACCCCGGCCATTTCTGCAGGCAGATCAGTTCAGTGGAGGTGGATCTGCCTGTCCTGACCGGTCCTTACGAGGATGTCCGGGCAACCTTGCTGCAGATCAGTAGCGTGACGGCGACCCGGCCCACCACACAGTCTGTGCAGTACCTGCATACGCCGACCTCAGGGGTACCTGGCGATCTGGTGTTCAACCTGCGCAGCGCTCAGCAGATCGTTTTATCGGTAGGGCTTTCCGACAGTGGCCTGACCCACCAGAAACCTGATGAAGGTTTACTCAACCCGTTTGAATGCACGGGTGCGGTTTCCCACTGGCGACTGAGTTTTCCTCGACCGCTAAAACAGCCACAAGCTGCAATGCTCAAATCCTTGACCGATATCATTATCCGCGTGCGCTACAGCGCCAAAGCCGGCGAGCCGACGTTCGCCCAAAAAGTCACAGACCTGGTTACCAAGGCTGAAAACGCCAGTTTGAAGATGCCAGTCGAAGGAGCAGGCGACCATGAATGATCCCGTCGTGCAAAACAATCAGAATCTGGTGCTCAATGGTGACTTCAACGATCGGCTCAAAGAGTGGCGCCCCAGCGGGATGATTGGCCTGGCGAGAGAATTCTATGCTGACGAGTTAGTCAATTTCATGGAGGTCGGTGTCGGGGCTTCGGCTACACAGGTAATCAAGGCACCCAAGACCCCCGGCGCCCGCGCGGGTTACGAACTGACGTTTCTATGCGAACTGCGGCCCGGAGTTTCATGGTCGGGCGAATCGGGCTGGTTGCACATCCGCAAGAGCGGCGATGTGTTAATGAGCATCGAACTCACGGCAGAAGAAGGCCGGAAACAGGTGCACGAAGACGCCGGACTGGGGGCGGAGCAGCCGCTGGAATTCAAGCCCCGGGTGTATCAAAGATCACTGGACCAATTGGCGTTCGTCGAAGATGACGAATTGAGCTTCGAGGTCAGCGGTGTCCCGCGCAACGCTGGCGACCGTAGTTCGACAATCTGCATCACTCGAATCGACCTGCAGCTGAAGCTTGAACCGTTGCAACTGCAGACGGTGCGACTGGATGACGAAGTTCTGCCACCAGGCCAGACGTTACACCTTTGCCTGGGCGCTTCCCTTGGCGATGACCCGGACGGCTCTTTGTACATTGCGCATCGTCTGTCTTTTACCCCTGTAGACGGCAGCGTCTGGCTGGGTACGGATATCGCACTGATCATTCAGGGCAACCCATTGGAAGCAGTCAAGGCAACCCCTGACTGGGGAGTCGATCAACCGCTGCTGTCGCAGTGGTCGCTCGACTGCCCGGATATGGGAGAAGAGAAAAGTCATGACTTCACAATAAACCTGGTGAACCAGTACAACACCGAGCCTTATGCGATTGACGTGTCGCTGGGGCATCATCGATTGGCGCTTCGCGAAGTGCAGACCGCGGCGTATTACCCCGTCCTCGAGTATGCACAAAGCGTCCGGTTGGGCGTGCAGGTCCTTTCGTTCTACACCGGCCGTTCGCTTGATGGTCGAGAGGTCAGGTGGACGAGTATCGGGCAGGGCGTGCAGGGCACCGCAGTCACTGATGAACAGGGCCTGGCTTACTTCGATTTCGTCCCTGAGCAAGCCGGCGATTTTGTCATCACAGCGTCGGTCGACAGCGCTTATTACGGCACTGGCGAGGTGACTCACGAATTTCCAGTCACGGTGCTGGCGACCGACCCCTGGCGGGACTTGCGTTGCTTTGTCGAAGAGCAGGTAACCCTGTGGGACGCGACCGGTTATCCCAATCGCGGCACTGATTACCCCTTCATCGTGCGCTTGCCCGCCGACAGCCCTTTGCTGGCGACTGATCTATCGCTGCACTGGAGCGGCGTCGGGCATGAAGAGTTGAAGGTCACGGTCAACCCGCCACTCCAGCAACCGGTCGCTTTCAATGGCGACGATAGTCTCTGGACGCTGGCCTGCGAGGACTGGCTGGATGGTCGCTTCGAACTGTCATTGGTCTGCTCGAAGTTGTTACTGCCATCGCCGCGTAAACCCATGTCGCTGGCGCGCAACAGGGTCAGGATCGCTGACACGCGCGGCCCGAATATTTCGCCGGTTGTCGAGAACTACGAAAAGACCTTGATGCGAGTGCAGGTGGTGCATGTCACTGACAAAGGTGCCGGTGAGCCAGTAATTGATGCGTTCGTCGACTGGCAAACCCCCGAGGGTATTGTCAGGTCTCGTACTGGCAGTGGTGGCTGGGCCAGCCTGTATTACTGGCCGTTGAAGGCTTTGAGCAACGAGACGATTACCGCCAGTGTGAGAGCCTACGAAGGCGGGCCGGCAGATGGACACACGTTTTCGGTCACGGCGTTTGCACGAGACGAGTGGAAGGACAAGGTCAGGATCACGTTTGATGGCTTTCAAATTTCCAGTGACGGAATCGCTTGCAAGCGAGGCAAGACGCACATCCTGACGGTCCGTGCATATGAGAATAGCCCGCTGATTGGCGAGGCAATTACGCTCGGTTGGCGCAACGCAAAGCCAGAGATCGGGCTTGCGGTGAGCGACCTTGATATGCCGAGAATATTGCGCGAAGGGGAAGATCTGAGTTGGTTGTTCAGCTCTGATCGTATCGAAAGTACCAGCAGTATTTTCGAGGTAAGTTTGCTCACCGACACTCTCACGAACAAGGATTTTTCTTGCCGACTGTTATCACCTGACCTCCATGAAGAAATGACCGTGGTCCTGGATCAGATGACCGATCTCAGGGGGCAGCCGCTCTTTCCGTGTATTGGCGCTATACATCGCTATATCTTCCGCACCAATGCGCTGAGTCCTTTAGTGGGTATCCCCATGGATTTGCTGTGGAGGGGAAGCTCGGCGGCAGAGCTCGGAATCGAGTTGAGCCCACCCCCCAATAGCGAAAATGTTGTGGACGACAGCGGGTTTACCTGGACGCTGGACTGTTCAAAAAGTACCAAACCCGGGGTTTTCAAACTTCAGTTCATTATCAGTTTCTTTGGCGTGAGCGACATCAATACGATGACCCTGGCCCACAATAAAATCACGATCGAAGACGTCCGTGCATCTGCGGTGGATCCGGTCATTGGGCAGGATCCTGCGTGGATGTGGCTGAAGGTACGCTCCCCTTATCGTCCCGACCTCCCTCTGGAGCAAGTGGCTGTTCAATGGACAGCCGACGGCAGCACCGAAGTGCACGGGACGGGGGCCGACGGCTGGAGTGGTTTTCCCTTTGCGCCAACCACGGCAGGTGAGCATGTGGTGACAGCGGCGGTTATCAGCCCTTATGACCGTTTTGAAGAGCGCCGCTCCATGCAGGTTCTAGCGCTGGAAGGGGATCCGTGGGACGGATTCGAATACAGTTTCGACTCCCGACCGTTTCAGGCACTGGGTGAAAGCGCTGAATTCCCCCGGCGCAAGGGGCAGCACCAATTGCGCGTGAGTGCTCCGCCTGGCAGTGCGCTGCATGACCAATATCTGACACTGGGCATGACCGGCACCGGGCCGGCGGAATTGGGCTTGCGCTTCGAGGAACCACGTCTGGGTGATCCCAGGTTTTTTTCGGAAGCTGGAATGACCTATCGGTTCAACGCGGGCGACCTCAAGGACGGGAGTTTCGGCCTGCGCTTTGCCTCGGCGCGGTTGGCCAGGCTTTCTCCAGTTATTGCGATGTCGCTGGGGCAAGGCGCGCAGGTGGTAAAAATTGCGGATCGTTCGCGCAGCAGTCAGACGCTGTTTTGGGGCGAGGCTGTATCGGAGCGGATCACCATTGTGTCGGGCATCAGTGGCAGACCGATGGTAGGGATGAAGGTTGTCTGGCGCAGTCCGGACCTTGGTGAGGTGACCACCACTACCAACTTCTACGGTGAAGCGCGGATACGGTTCGTGCCGACAACACCGGGTGCGGCGCAACTGACCGCCACGGTGGGCGATGCGCTGTATTCGGAGTCGATTTCCTTAGCGTTTTTGCTGCACGAGCCCCGGGAGATCAAGGAACTGGTCAGCGATTATCCGAGCGGGTATCCGGGGCAACAGATGACCGCGCAAGTCCTGGTAGTGTCAGCGAGTACCGCGCAACCCTTGGCCAATGTCGAAGTGATGTGGGAGTACGACCGCACCTCGCTGCCGACAACCCTGACGGATGCCAAAGGCAAGGCAACGGCGCGCATTGTCTTGGACGGAGCAGGCGAGGCTGCGTTGCGGGCGTCGGTAAAGGGTGGTTTGGCTGGCTGGGTGGTAAAAACGCTCTGGTTGACCGTCACTGAGTGTCCAGCAGCGGTGGAATCCGTTGTTGCATCGCCTAATCCGGTTCCCTTGCAGACCTACGTCTCCATGACCGCGCTGATTGTGGCCAAGGAGGGGCGAGAGCCCATGCCCAGACGGAAAATCCTTGTCTCCACTAATGGAGCACCGTTCACTGAGTCGTTTACCGATCACAGCGGGCGATACCAGGCTCACTGGCGGCCGATGAGCCTTACGGATCAGATTTCACTGGTCGTCAAAGTAGAAAACAGCGACGGCACTTCGGACAGCGACGCTGTGCATGTTGCAGTCACCAACTGATCGAATCTGTCAGATCGCAGCGGTCTTTTTCCAACTCATGTAGCTTGTCACCAGTCCGGCCCCCAGCTCGGCGGGCCGAACATCCATCACTGCAACGCCATGGGCAGTCAGCCGCTCATGGAGTTGCGAGCGGTCATTGAGAAAATCGATGGTGCCGCAGTAGGCTAATGCTTCGGGCAGTGTTTGCACTGGCGTCTGGCGTAACGTATCCGGCGCTTCCTCGCGCAGGCTCGCCACCAGCACCCGATGTTGCGCGCTCAACCGTCTGACCGCGCCCAGCACTTGATCATCTTCATCGCGCAGATTGGTCACCAGCACTACCAGCGCCCGGCGCTTTTGGCGGGCCAACAACTGGTTGGCCGCAGCCTGGTAATCAGCAGGGAGCTGGGTGCTCCCGAGGTCATAAACAGCGTTGAGCAGGACGTTCAGTTGGCCGCTGCCTTTGACAGGCGCGACATGGCACGGCTTATCACCGGCAAAGGTACTCATGCCCACCGCATCCCCTTGGCGCAACGCCACATAACTGAGCAGCAGGCAGGCATTGAGCGCGTGATCGAAGTGCGACAGCTCACCATCGTGACTGCGCATCTGCCGGCCGCAATCGAGCAGGAAGATGACCTGTTGATCGCGTTCATCTTCGTACTCGCGGGCAATCGGCGTGCGCTGGCGGGCGGTGGCTTTCCAGTCGATCTGGCGCAGGCTGTCGCCTTCGCGAAATTCGCGCAACTGATGGAACTCCTGACCCTGACCGCGACGTTGTCGCTGGCGTATGCCGAGCTGGCTGAGCCAGTTGTCGACGGCGCGCAACTCACCGCCGTAAAGCCGGGCGAAGTCCGGGTAGACACGGGTCTCGTCGCGGACGCTGAGCAGGCGTTTGCCGAACCATAATCCCAAGGGGCTGGGCAGGTTGACTTCGCACTGTTCGAAGCTGAAATGCCCGCGTTCGAGAGGGCGCAGACGGTAGGTGAGCTGGCTGACATGGCCGGGTTGAAGCTCGACAACTGTTGGCAGATATTCAAACGCGAGGCCGTCGGGTACGTGGTCGAAGAAATTGATGTTCAGTGGCTCGGCAAACTCATGGGCGACCTCCAGCTTCACCTCTCCCCAGCGCCCGAGCGCCAGGCTGCCGGGCATCTGCCGTTTGATGCGCGGCGAGGGCAGGCGTCTGAGACGTACGGCGTCGATAACCGCCAAGGCCAACAGCGCCAGGAGCAACCCCCAGTTGATCGAAATCAGGCTCGACGGGAGCTCTCTGCCAAGTGCCTGAAAGGCGCCGAGCACAGTGCTGACTAACAGCAGCAGCGCCAGCCAGATCAGCAGCAGACGCGAGGGTTTCACAGACGCGGCGCCGGCACTTGATCGAGCAATTGCGTGAGCACCTGATCGACCTGCAGGCCTTCGATATCCAGCTCCGGCGCGATGCGCACGCGATGGCGCAACACCGCCAGCGCGCAGCCTTTGATGTCATCCGGGATTACAAACTCGCCGCCGCGCAACAACGCCCGGGCACGGGCACAGCGAACCAATGCAATCGAGGCGCGTGGCCCGGCGCCGAGGGTCAGGCCCGGCCAGCTGCGCGTGCTGCGCGCCAGGCGCACGGCGTAATCGAGGACCTGATCATCCAGCGGCAGATCGCTGGCAATACGCTGCAACGCCTGCACGTCTTTGGCTTGCAACACGGTGCGCAGCGGTTGCACATCGAGCATGTCGGCGCGGGTCGAACGACAGACCTGACGGACCATGTTCAGCTCCTGATCGGCGTCGGGATAATCCATGCGCACCTTGAGCATGAAGCGGTCGAGTTCGGCTTCCGGCAGCGGATAGGTGCCTTCCTGTTCGATCGGGTTCTGCGTCGCCAAAACCATGAACGGTTGCGCGATGGGCAGGGCGCGACCTTCGAGCGTCACCTGGCGCTCCTGCATGGCTTCGAGCAATGCCGCCTGGGTTTTTGCCGGGGCGCGGTTGATCTCGTCCGCCAGCAGCAGGTTGGTGAACAGCGGGCCTTTGCGCAGCTTGAACTGCTCGGTCTGCAAGTCGTAGACGGCATGGCCGGTGACATCGCTGGGCATCAGATCCGGGGTGAACTGGATGCGCGCGAACTCGCCGCCGAAGCATCGCGCCAGTGCACGCACCAGCAAGGTCTTGCCCAGGCCGGGCACGCCTTCGAGCAGCACATGGCCGCCGGCAATCAGCGCGGTCAGGACATCGTCGACCACCGCATCCTGGCCGATCAGCGCCTTGTTCAATTCATTGCGCACTGCCTGCGCCAGCTGGCTGGCGCGCTGGCGTTGCTGGGCGGCGTGCGTCACGCTGCCGGGCTCGATCTGTTCAGTCATAACGCGTTCCTCAAGGTTTGCAGATGAGCGACCTGACGGCTGAATTCGGCGCTGGACAAACGCTGCTTCGGACGTGGGCTCAGGGCCTGGCTGATGGCGCGGGTGGGTTGCCGGGTCAGGCGCGATAACGCCAGCCATTGCTCGGCCACATTCAATTGATCGAAACCGGGATGGCGGCGGCGGGCGCGGCGCAGGATGTCTTGTTGCAAGGCTTGCAGCAGCGCCTGCTGGCCGTTGTGGCGCAGGAGGAAATCGGCACTGGCACGCAGATGCTCCAGCAGCTGGCGGCGACCCGCTGGCGCCGGCATTTGCACCGGGCCGTGACGCACGCCGGCCTGCCACAACCACAGGCCGATCAAGGCGAGCAGGGCGACGATGGCCTGCGGGAAGTAGCGCCAGAGCAAGGTCCACAAGCCATCGTGCGCGGTGTTGTAAATCAGCGTGACGTCGGTGTCGGCGCTCAGATACCAGAGCAGCCAGGCGTTGTCGTATTTGCCGATAGCGCCGGTTTTCCACAGCTCGGCATCGGTGACCACGGTGATCGTGCCGAGGCCGTACACCCGTTGCATCATGTGCGTGGCTTTGGCGCTGTTGGCCCAGGCTTGCGCGACATTGTTCGGGTCGTCGAGGTGGAAGTCGGTGTCGAAACCGGCGTAGGCCGGCGCGTCTTCGTCTTCCAGGTACAGTTTGGTCAGTTTCGGGAAGCGGTCCTTTTCCACGTCCCTTGGTGGATCTTTCAAGTCCTTGCTCAGCGATTGGTGCAGTTGCACCTTGTCGAGCAGCAGATCATTGCTTTGCCCGGTTTGCGCATCCCACAACGATTCGGCGACGAACACCAGACGTCCTCCGGCGCGAGTCCAGTTCAACACCTGATCGACTTCACGCGGCGTCATCCGCGCGCGCTCGCCGAACAACAACAAGGTGTGGCTGTGCGGATCAATCTGCGGCAGCACCGCCAGGGTCTCGGCGTGACTGACCGCGAGGCCGCGCTCGCGCAGGAACATTTCCGCCGCCAGATAAGGATTGGCTTGCGCGGCAGGCGAGGGGCCGTGATCGACGGTTTCCTGATAGGGCCGGGCCTTGAGGTAGAGGAACAGGCTCAAGCCGCCCAGCAGCACAAGCGCCAGCGCAGCCAACGACCAGCCGATGCGCCGGTTCAATGCCCGGATCCTTTGCCGAACAATTCACGCCAGCCGTTGCACAGCTCTGCTTGCAGGTGCGCAGCTGGAAGTCGATGCCCGTAGGCCATGTTCTGCCAGTGAACAGTGAGGTTGCGGCTGTAGGCGAGCAGGTCCGGGCGTTGCAATTGCTCAATGCGGTTGAGGATCTGGCTCTCGGTGTCGGCGGCTTTCAGCGTCAGGTCGAAATCATGCAACAGATGACTAAGCAAGCCGCGATAAAGCAGACCCAGCGCGGCGCGAGGTTCGCTCAGCCACAATTGTTCGGCGCTGCTGGCAATGTCATCCGGCAGGGTTTCACGGTTCAGATCGAGGCCGAAGACTTGTGGCGACGCCGGCGGTTTGCTGCGCGCTGGCAGGTTCGGGCGGCGGCTGACGAAAGCCCCGAGGAATTCGCGATAACGCCAGGCCAGCCAGCCCAGCGCGGCAATCAGCGCGCCCCACAACAGCACCTCAATCACGCCGGCGAGGGTATCGAGGTGCCGACCGTCGAGCCAGCCGAGCAGGGTTTTCAGCCATTGCGGAACTTCACCCGCTTGCGCGTTCTCGGTGGGTTTTGCCGGGTCGTCGCCAAAGCGGTAACGGGTGACGCTTTCCTTGTTCTTGAACGGCGGTTGTTCGAGCAGCGACTCAATGCTGTCGCGCGAGGCCTGACTGGTCAGCGGCTGATTGAGCAACCGTGGAGCATCCGGCGCATCGCTGGCCCACACCGGTTGCAGGTTCGGCAGCAGCAGACACGCCCCCAGCAACACGCCGAGCACGCCGTTGTTCAAGCGCTGGCGCAAACGGCGGAAGACCAGCTCGATGTCCCAGGCTTCCAGTTGTGTGCGGCGGTTCAGGTACAGGCTGAAACCGCAGGCGACATACACCGGTCCCCAGGCCACCAGGATCAGCGCGTAAAAAACGTTGGTCAGGTGCTCCAGCCAGCGCCAGTCCTGATCGGCGGCTAGTAGTAGCGATTGCCAGTCCCAGTCGGTCTCGATCTGCTGCGGCAAGAGCATGTAGAACAGCAGCATCAAGCCGATCCACAGTGCGGTTTCCAGATGCACTCCGATGATCGTCAACCATTGCGCGGCGCCGCCGTTGCGTTGCAGCAGCACCTGCAGACGTTGTTGTCTGGCCTCGCCGTCGAGACCTTCGAGTTGCGTCACCGGCAGCACAAAGCTGCGACTCAGGCTCAGCCGGCGCCAGGTCAGACTCGCCAACAGTTGCGGCCTGAGCAGGCGTGGCCATTCACGCAAGGCTTGCTTGAGCGTCGGGGTTTCGCCGAACAGCGCTTTGGAGAGGATGTACAGCGGCAGGCGTTCGTAGGCCGGTTTCAGCCACCAGAAAATGAACACCGCCAGCGATGGCGAATCCCACAGCAACAGGCTGAGCAGGGCGAACAGCGGCAGGGTGACGATCGCCCAACTGCTCATCAACAACCGCCGATGCTGCTGGCTCATCAACACGCCCAGGTCCATGGCTTCCCAGGTCGTGCGCGGGCGGATCACTACGCTGGCGTCACTCAGGCGCATGGCGGGTCCTTCCGGCAAACAGCAGATACACCGCAACGGCCAGCCACAGCGAGGTGCCGACGGCGTATTTGGTCAGCGGCGTGACACTGGTTTTCGACGACCAGTAAGCCTCGATGAAGGCTGCGATCAACAGGAACAGCATGGCCCCACACACCAGCAACACGCTTTTGCGCGCGGCCAGACGCAGCGCCTCGCCACATGTCAGGCGTCCGGGGGCGATCAGCGCCCAGCCCAGCTTGAGGCCCGCCGCTCCGGCGAGGGCGATGGCGCTCAGTTCGAACGCGCCGTGACCAATCACGAACGACCAGAAGGTCTGGCCGAAACCGATCTCGCTGAGATGCCCGGCCACCGCGCCGATGATCATGCCGTTGTATAGCAGGAAGAATCCGCTGCCCACGCCCATCAGCAAACCGCTGGCGAATGTCTGAAAGGCGATGCCCGTGTTGTGCATGACGTAATAGCCGAACATCACCCAGTCTTCGCTGGCCGCCCGTTCGGCCGAGCGTCCGAGGTGGCCGGCAACGGGGTCGTACATGCCCTGCATCTCGCGCACCTGTTCGGCCGGGATCAGGTTGTAGATCAGTTCCGGGTTCAGATAAACCAGCACGCCGAAACCGATCAGGCTGCCGAAGAACAACAGGCTGGCGGCCGCAACGAAGCGCCACTGTTCGCGCACGAGTCGCGGGAAGTCCGCGAGGATAAAGCTGATGATGAGCGCCCCGAGGCGACTGCGATGCCGATAGAGCTGTTGATGGCCGCGCAGCACTTGCTGTTGCAATGAATCGATCAGAAAACTGCTGTAGCCACGCGCCTGGGCCAGAGCCAGATGTTGGCAGAGACGTCGATAGGCCTTGGGAAAATCGCTGACTTGCGCCGTATCCTTGCCGCGTTCGAGGCGTTCAAGCGCCACGGCGAAGCGCTCCCATTCGGCCTTGTGGCGACTTTCGAACAGGCTCTGCTTCATGGGGTCGGCCCCAACAAACCGCGCGCGATGCCGTTGAGTTCAGACACGGCCTTGGGCGCAGAGATGTGCAACGGCTGCGCCAGCAATGCCGCCAGCTCGTTGACCCGTGCGGGAGAGAGTTCGGCCTGACGCTCGGCGAAACCGAGTACCGCGCGTTGTTCGCTCAAGGTCAGCGGAACGGGGCAGCGACGAGGTTCGGCATCAGGCAATTGCGGTCGGCTCAGCGGCCGTTCGCTGTAAACCACCAACGTGCCAGCGGCTATGTCGCCGAGGCGTTTGAAGGTCGGGTGTTGCAGGCAACTGAGCGCACCGAGGAAATAGCCGAAGGGCAGTAGATCGACAAAGCGCAGCAGGTTGCGCAATAGCGAGGCCGACCAGCCGATCGGCGTGCCGTCGTCGTGCGCCACGCGCAAACCCATCCATTGTTTGCCCGGCGAGCGGCCCTGACGCAGCACCTCGAACAGCACCATGTACCACCAACTGATGGCAAACAGCAGCAAGGAACCGAGGCCCATGCCGAGCTTGCCTAGAAATGCCAGCGCGATGAACAGCACGCCGAGGATCAAGCCGCGAATGCCCAGATCGATGGCAAACGCCACCGCGCGCACCATCAACCCGGCGGGGCGCAACGGCAGGTCGATGCCTTCCGGCGTTTCGACCTGATGGCGCGTATCCAGCGGTGCTTTCCTTCGCGGTGCTGTGGGCTCGAGCATGGGCTACCTGATGTTCGCCTGTTCGGGGTGCAAGTGCGCCTGATGCTAGCAGCCTCTCGGGTGTGGGAGCGAGCCTGCTCGCG
Organism: Pseudomonas sp. Sample_21; assembly: GCF_004307525.1. NCBI lineage: Bacteria > Pseudomonadati > Pseudomonadota > Gammaproteobacteria > Pseudomonadales > Pseudomonadaceae > Pseudomonas > Pseudomonas sp. Sample_21. Next base: position 13,036 of record NZ_RCNZ01000070.1, read on the forward strand.
AATGTGGTGGGTCAGTCAGCCTGTGGGCAACTGACAGAACGCCTTCGCGGGCAGGCTTGCTCCCACAAGGGCAATCCATTCCAGTTGTAGGAATCTGGAGAAATTGCTGTTCGAGGGCGACCAGGCTGGCCGTGGCAGCCCTGAAACGCCTAGACTTCGCCGATCTTCTGTTCAGGATTCGCCCGTGACTTCAATCTTCTGGTACGACTACGAAACCACTGGCATCAATCCGCGCAACGACCGACCGCTGCAGGTGGCCGGGATTCGCACCGACCATGCGCTCAACGAGATCGACGAGCCAGTCAACCTCTATTGCCAGCCCAGCGAAGACATCCTGCCGCACCCGGCGGCGTGCGCGATCACCGGCATCACCCCCGGCCAGCTCGCTGAAAAAGGCCTGAGCGAAGCCGATTTCATGACTCGCGTGCATGCGCAACTGGCCGCACCGGGCACCTGTGGCGCCGGTTACAACACCTTGCGTTTCGACGATGAGATGACTCGCTACAGCCTGTATCGCAATTTCTTCGACCCCTATGCCCGTGAATGGCAGGGTGGCAACAGTCGATGGGATCTGATCGACGTAGTGCGCGCCGCTTACGCATTGCGCCCGGACGGTCTGGTCTGGCCGACCGATGATGAAGGCCGCGTGACCCTCAAGCTCGAACGCCTGACAGCGGCCAACAATATCGATCACGGGCACGCTCACGAAGCCCTGTCGGATGTGCGCGCCACCATCGCGTTGGCGCGGCTGATTCGCGAGAAACAACCCAAGCTCTACGAGTGGCTGTTCCAGTTGCGCAGCAAACAGAAGGTGATGGATCAGATCCGCCTGTTGCAGCCACTGGTGCATGTGTCCGGGCGTTTCTCGGCGGCGCGCAGTTATGTCGGCGTGGTGCTGCCGCTGGCCTGGCACCCGAAGAATCGCAACGCCCTGATCGTCTGTGATCTGCATCTTGATCCGCAGGGATTGCTGGACCTCGATGCGCAAGCCTTGCGTCAGCGTCTTTATACCCGTCGCGATGAGTTGGCCGAAGGTGAACTGCCGGTGCCGCTCAAGCTGATTCACATCAATCGATGCCCGGTTGTAGCGCCGCTGGCGGTATTGCGCGCACAAGACCAGCAGCGCCTTGGGCTGGACATGGCGCTTTATCAGGAGCGGACAGTGCGACTAACTGACGCACAACAAGTCTGGAAAGATAAAGTCGCGGCGATTTATGCCAGCGAAGATTTCACTCCCAGCGAAGATCCCGAGCAGCAGTTGTACGATGGATTTATCGGTGATCGTGATCGTCGTTTATGCGAACAAGTTCGAACGGCCGACCCTGCGCAATTGGCGCAAGAGCAGTGGCCTTTCGATGATGAACGTTTGCCTGAATTACTTTTTCGATATCGAGCACGCAACTTTCAGGACACCCTGGATGTGGCCGAGCAAGAGCGCTGGAAATTATTTTGTCAGCAGCGCCTGACGCAACCCGAGGCAGGTGCGCCGAATACCGTGCAGTCATTTATCGAGGCCGCCGAGCAATGGTCGCTTAGTGCGTCACCGATGCAGCGAGAGGTGCTCAATGACTGGCAGAATTATGTCCAGGCATTACGCAAACGTTTGAATCTGTGAAATCGAACATGCCCGGACAATAAATTACGGGCATAAAAAAACGCCAGCGCTGGCTGGCGTTCTTTTGTTCGCGGATCGCTCTGCGAAGGCGTTGCGGCTTAGCCCAGCAGGGTCGCCCAGCCTTCAACCACGTCGCCGCCCCACTTGGCTTTCCACTCTTTCAGAGTCTTGTGGTTGCCACCTTTGGTTTCGATGACTTCACCGTTGTGCGGGTTTTTGTATTGCTTAACTTTGCGTGCACGCTTGGTGCCGGTAGTTTTTACTGCGCCGCCACGTGGAGCCTTGGATTTTGCTTCTGGATCCAGCAGCGCGATGATGTCACGCAGCGACTTGGAGTATTCACCCATCAGCGTGCGCAGTTTGCCTTCGAATTCCAGTTCGGCTTGCAGTTTGTCGTCTTCGGACAGGTTCTTCAGACGGGCTTGCAGCTCTTTGATGGCTTCTTCGGTGGCGCGATATTCGTTGATCAAGGACATGAGTACTACCTTTTGTAGAATGCTGAATGACAGGGGACAGTGCCGCAATAATAGTCAGGCTGTTTCATCAAGTAAACATTTAGATCGGCTTTTTATTTAAATGAGTTACAGGAATTAGCCGCGCTTTGAATGTTCAGTTAAATAATGTGATGCAGTCAGCACAGATATTTACAGTTGTCTGACAAAAGCCCCGCTAAAGCGTCACGGTCTTGACGGAAGAGCTGCGTCAGAAAGCCGTTTCGCCATGCTTTGTCCCACCCGGCGCGTATGCGTACTGCAGTTTTCCTGCGCAGTCGCTAGAATGGCGGCCTTTGTGAAGTTCTGGAGTTTCCCCCTAATGCGCACTTTTCGGCTGGTGATTTCTTGCCCGGACCGCGTTGGCATCGTTGCCAAAGTCAGTAATTTTCTGGCCTCTCATAACGGCTGGATCACCGAAGCGAGCCACCACTCTGACAATCAAGTGGGCTGGTTCTTCATGCGTCACGAAATCCGTGCCGATTCCCTGCCGTTCGGTATTGAAGAGTTGCGCGAGAAGTTCGCGCCGATCGCCGAAGAGTTCTCGATGGACTGGCGCATCACCGACACTGAGCAGAAAAAACGCGTGGTGCTGATGGCCAGCCGCGAATCCCACTGCCTGGCCGACCTGCTGCACCGCTGGCACAGCGATGAACTGGATTGCGAAATCGCCTGCGTGATCTCCAACCACGACGACCTGCGCAGCATGGTCGAGTGGCACGGCATCCCTTACTACCACGTGCCGGTCAATCCGCAGGACAAGCAGCCGGCATTCGACGAAGTGTCGCGCCTGGTCAAACAGCACCACGCCGAAGTGGTGGTGCTGGCGCGCTACATGCAGATCCTGCCGCCGGACATGTGCCGCGAATACGCGCACAAAGTCATCAACATCCACCACAGCTTCCTGCCATCGTTCGTCGGCGCCAAGCCGTATCACCAAGCGTCGCTGCGTGGGGTCAAACTGATCGGCGCAACCTGCCATTACGTGACCGAAGAGCTGGACGCCGGCCCGATCATCGAGCAGGACGTGGTGCGTGTCAGCCACAGCGACAGCATCGAAGACATGGTGCGTTTCGGCCGTGACGTCGAGAAGATGGTGCTGGCCCGTGGTCTGCGTTATCACCTGGAAGACCGCGTGCTGGTGCACGGCAACAAGACGGTTGTGTTCTGATCGAGCACGCCACGCTTGAAAAACCAGGGGCCTGGGCGTTGAATCGCTCAGGCCCTTGTCATTTGAGCCCGAGGAAAAGCCATGAGCGATCCACTGGACAAAGCCACTTCCAAAGCCCCCGCCACCCTTGGTGAAGGTTGCCTGAGTCGTTACGACCCGGATGACATGAGCCCGGACGACGGCACCGGATTCCCCGGCGCCGCCGAACTTTGGGAGCAACTCCAGCAAGAGCAGGACGAACCTAAGAAGCCTGCCTGACGTTCATCAACTTCTTCAGCAACGGCTTGCCCAGCATCAATACGAACACCGGCCCGCCCACCAGCAGATAGAAGTAATACGTCACCACGCGCCAGATCAGGATCGCCGCCGCTGCGGTGGACTTGCCCACCATGGGTGCGAGCAGCGCGGCGGAGGTCAATTCTGCGGCTCCCGCGCCGCCAGGTAACAGGCTGAATTGACCGGCGCCGAGCGAAAGCATCTGCACCAGAAAACTCCATGCCCACTGCAAATCCGCGCCGAGCCCGCGCAAGGCCAGATACAGCACGCTGTAGCGCAGCAGCCAGTGCACGCAGGTCAGAGCAAAAACCTGAACCAGCGTTTGCCAGGGCAGTTTCAAGGTATCGGTAAATGCCGCGAGGAAGTGCAGCAACTTGCGCGCCCAGCGACGGCGAGTACTTGTCGTGATGTTCATCCCCGCCAACAGCCGCCCGCTCAGGCGAATCAACGCTCGGTGATAACGGGCGATCAACACGCAACTGAACAACCCCCCAAACAGCGAAACGGCGCTGACGGTCAGCAGCCACTCGAGGCGATCGCTGAGGTGCTGGAATAGCGCATAGATCAGAATCCCGCTCAGGGCGCAGAGAAAGAACAGCAGATCGCTGAGCTGATCCATGGCAAACACTGCGCTGCCTCGCGCCGGACGCACGCCGCAACGGGCGAGCAGAGCCATGATCGTCAGCGGCCCGCCGCTGCCGCCGGGCGTGGCGCAATACGCAAACTCGGCCGCCATCACCACGCCGAGGCTTTTCAAGGGCGCGACTTTTTCTCGCAGGTCGCCGAGCAACAAACGCAAGCGCAACGTATTGATGCCCCAGCAGAGCAGAATCATGCCGAACATGATCAACAGCCAGTTCAGCGGAAAACTGCGCAGGCGCGACCAGGTCTCGCCGCCGCCGAGCAGTACCGGAATCAGTACCGCCGCCAGCAGGCCGATCAGCAACAACAGGCTGCGCTTCATGCTGCGCGTTCCAGTTGTCCGCGCTGTCGGGCCAGCCAGTCGATCTTGGTCAGCGGCACGCGTCCCTCCGCCAGCAGGCGTTGCAGCGTGTGCAACCAGTAATCGCGAGAAAAGCGGTGACGCATGTCCACCGGATGCAGGCCCAGACGAATCACCGATGCCTCGCGCCAGCGCTGTTCACGCTGGTCGCTGACGATTTTCGACAAGCCACGACGCCAGGCACTGCGCGCACTCCACACCAGCCCCGGTGCATCGATGGAGCTGAAGTCGGGCAAGCGATAAAGATGCTGCGGATCGCTGGTGTAACTGAGCGGTAATTCGCGCAAGGCCTGGCGGGTGCCGTCGCTCATCAGCCAGGCCGGGGCGACGAAACCCTGCACCGGCCAGTCGTAGCGCTGAAACATGTCCAGACCCGCGTGCAGGCGGTTCAGGGCTGCTTCGCGGGACAAGCGATAGAACTCACCTTCATGGGTGTAGACCCGGCGCATGAACCAGTCGCGCGGAGTGTTTGGCATGGGTTCCTGATCGTCGTGGTAGTAGCCGTGCAGCGCCAGTTCATCGCCTCGGGCGACCCTGGCATCGAGCACTCGGCGAAACGCCGGGTTGGCGTCAAGCGCATCGTGGCGATGGAAATCCGGCACCACCAGCCACGTCATCGGCACATCACCCAAGGCATCGACGGCCTCGACGAAGGGCTGGTAATCCGCCCACGTCGAGGGCGCCACATCATGCAACACCAGGCAAACAGCTTTCATTTCTTCAACCATTGGCCACCCGTGGCAGCGTATGGCCGAGCACGGCGTGGTAGTGGCTGAGCAGGCTGTCGACCACGGTGTCCCAGGCGTAATGCCGTTCGACGTGCTGGCGCGCCTGGCGGCCGAGCCGATCGCAGCCGCGACTGAACAGCTCACGCACGGCGTTGGCCATGGCCTGCGGATTGTTCGGCGCGCAGAGCAGACCGCAGAAATCGTTGACGATTTCTTCAAACGCCCCGGCCGCCACCGCCACCACGGGAATGCCGCAGGCCATGGCCTCAAGGATGACCAGCCCGAAGGTTTCCTGGTCGCCGGCATGCAGCAGCGCATCGGCACTGGCCATCAGCCGCGCGACTTTCGACGCCGGGCAGAATTCGTCGATGACGCTGACGTTGTCCGGCACCGCCGCAGGCATCGACGAGCCGACCAACAACAAGTGATAGCGCGGACCGAGGCGTTGCATGCACTTGAGCAGCACCGGCAGGTTTTTCTCCTTGGAACCGCGCCCGGCAAAGATCAGCAGGCGGGTGTCTTCAGCGATTCCCAGCTCGGCACGCAAGCCAGGATCGCGGGCGGCGGGATGGAAAGTGTGCAGATCCACGCCCAGCGGTTGCACATGGACATTGCGCACGCCAAGCCCGATGAGCTTGTCGGCCATGACCTGGCTCGGCGCGAGCACACGATCGAAATTGCCGTACAGACGAGTCACGTAAGCCTCGACATTCGGCGTGACCCAATGGCCCATGCGATTGCCCGCCAGCAGCGGCAGATCCGAGTGATAAAAGCCGATCACCGGCACATCCAGCTGCCGCCGCGCATCCAGCGCTGCCCATGCGGTGAGGTAGGGATCGCCGACTTCGATCAGATCCGGCTGCAATTCCTGCAGGACGTTTCGCCAAGGCGCCAGGCGCAGGGGGAAGCGATAACCTTTGCCGAAGGGCAGGGCGGGCGCCGGAACCGTGTAAATGCCGTCATGTTCACCCAATCGCGCGCCGGGGATCAGCAGGCTGTGGCGAATGGCGTTGCGCTCGCCAAGGCGACGGTGTTTGGCATCCAGATAAGTCCGCACGCCTCCGCTGGCCGGGGCGTAGAACATGGTGATGTCGGCGATATGCACGGTGAGCAACCCTCCGCTGTGTCGTTCTCCCTTGATTGACCTTTATCCAGAATAGATGTTCGGTCGGGATTGCGCGGTGGGGTGTCAGTCGGGTTTCGTTGAAAGGTAGATATTCGCGAGCAGGCTCGCTCCCACAATGGAATGCATTTTCCCTGTGGGAGCGAGCCTGCTCGCGAAGTGGCCAGTCGCCGCAGCTTAAATCCTGAAGCTGCCCACCAGTTGCTTGAGACGCGAAGCCTGCTGCTCCAGATCCGAACAAGCGCGCAAGGTCGCTTGCAGGTTTTCCACGCCTTCCTGGTTCAGCGTGTTGATCTCGGTGATATCGACGTTGATCGACTCAACCACCGCAGTCTGCTCCTCGGTCGCCGTCGCCACCGACTGGTTCATCCCGTCGATCTCGCCAATGCGCAGGGTCACGCTGTTCAGGCGTTCGCCGGCAAGGTTGGCGATCTCGACGCTGTCCTGGCTGTGGCGCTGGCTGTCGCTCATGGTGCTCACCGATTCCCGGGCGCCGACTTGCAGCTCCTCGATCATGGTCTGCACCTGCTGTGCCGATTCCTGAGTGCGGTGCGCGAGGTTGCGCACTTCGTCGGCCACCACGGCGAAACCACGACCGGCCTCACCGGCGCGCGCCGCTTCGATCGCTGCGTTCAGCGCCAACAGGTTGGTCTGCTGGGAAATGCTGGTGATCACTTCGAGAATCTGGCCGATGTTGACGGTCTTGCTGTTCAGCGACTCGATGTTGGTGCTCGACGCGCTGAGCATGCTCGACAACTGGTTCATCGCCTTGATGCTGCGCTCGACCACCTGCTGGCCATCTTCGGCCAGACCCCTGGCATCGCTGGCCTGATTCGACGCTTGGGCGGCGTTGCGGGCAATTTCCTGGGCGGCGGCGCCGAGCTGATTGATCGCGGCGGCAACGCTGCTGGTGCGCGAGGCTTGCTGGTCGGAGTTGTACATCGACGAGTTCGACGCAGCTACCACGCGCAGCGCGACTTCGTTGACCTGACCGGTGGCCGACGACACTTCGCGGATCGAGCCGTGAATACGCTCGACGAAGCGGTTGAATGCGGTGCCAAGGATGCCGAATTCATCGTTATTGACGATGTTCAGGCGTTTGGTCAGGTCGCCCTCGCCGTCGGCGATGTCTTCCATGGCGCGGGTCATCACGTGCAGCGGCTGGATCAGCAGGCGGATCAGCATGCCGAGCAGGGCGATGATGATTGCCACGGCAATAATGGTTGCGATTACCGCTGAGGTACGGAATTCGCTGAGCATCGAGTAGGCCTGATCCTTGTCGATCGACAGGCCGATGTACCAGTTCACCGACGGCAGGCCTTTGATCGGGGCGAAGGTGACGATGCGGGTTTTGCCGTCGACGCTCACTTCGCTGAAATCGCTGCTGATGCGCGGCGTGTCCTGCGGGTAGGCTTCTTTCAGTGACTTCATCACCAAGGCCTTGTCCGGGTGGACGAGGATCTTGCCGTCAGCGCTGACCAGGAATACGTAGCCCATGCCGTCGAAATCCCGCGCGGCGAGGGTGTCGATCAGCGATTGCAGGCTCAGGTCGCCGCCGACCACGCCGACGCTCTGCCCGGCCTTTTTCGACGCGGTGGCGATGGAAATGATCAACTGGCCGGTGGCCGCATCGATGTAGGGTTCGGTCAGGGTCGACGTGCTGCTGCTTTCGGCACCTTTATACCAAGGGCGCACGCGCGGATCGAAACCGTCCGGCATCTTCACGTCCGGGCGGATGGTGAAATGCCCGGTGGCATCGCCCAGGTAGGTGGCCATGAACGTCGAGGTCAGGCTTTTCTGTTCCAGCAGGCTGGCGACCGTGGCAGGTTCCGGGTTGATGGCGATGTTCTGTGCGGCGTTCTCGATCAGCAGGATGCGCCCGCTGAGCCAGGTCTGGATATTGCCGGCGGTGACCTCGCCCATTTCATTGAGGTAGTTGTTCAGGTCATCGCGGATCGCATTGCGTTGCAGCCAGTCGTTGTACAACGTGAACGAGGCGAAAGCGGCAATGACGATGAGAGCGGCGGCAAGCAAAATCTTATGGCTGAAGCGCAGGTTTTTGTTCATGGCTTGGGGTTCCGCTAAGGTCTTAATGTCCTGGGCGTGCTTTGATAGAGACGCGCACTATGTGCAAGGTTGAAAAACTGATATTTCCGGCTCTCCTTAGGGAAATGTCCGACCCGATTTTCTGATGGGTCTATCCAATTTATGTATCGGCCATGTGTCATCAAAGATTAACCATTGGGTGAGAAAATGCCTGACTCTTCGCAACTCGTTATCGGCGCTGATCCGGCCGCGCAACCCATCGCTCAGGCCATGCGCCTGGCCAACCGCCACGGGCTGATCGCTGGCGCCACCGGCACCGGTAAAACCGTGACATTGCAGCGTCTGGCCGAAGCGTTCAGCGACGCCGGTGTGGCGGTGTTCGCCGCCGACATCAAGGGCGACCTCTGCGGGCTCGGCGCCGCTGGCAACCCGCAGGGCAAAGTGGCCGAGCGCATCGCCGGCATGCCCTGGCTCGGTCACACGCCGCAGGCTTATCCCGTCACGCTGTGGGACATCCACGGCGAATCCGGACACCCGCTGCGCACCACCCTGAGCGAAATGGGTCCGCTACTGATCGGCAGCCTGCTCGAGCTGACCGACAGTCAGCAGTCGGCGCTGTACGCTGCCTTCAAGGTGGCGGATCGCGAAGGGTTGTTGCTGCTGGATCTCAAGGATCTGAAAGCGCTGCTCAACCACCTCAAGGACAACCCGCAGTTGCTCGGCGAAGACGCGGCGCTGATGACCACCGGTTCCAGCCAGGCGCTGCTGCGCCGTTTGGCGACGCTGGAACAGCAGGGCGCCGAAGCCCTGTTCGGCGAGCCGGCGCTGCAACTTGAAGACATCCTGCAACCGGGCGCCGATGGCCGGGGACGCATCCATCTGCTCGACGCCAGCCGTCTGGTGCACGAGGCGCCGAAGGTTTACGCAACGTTCCTGCTGTGGCTGCTGGCCGAGTTGTTCGAGCAACTGCCCGAGCGCGGCGATGCTGACAAGCCGCTGCTGGCGCTGTTCTTCGATGAGGCGCACTTGTTGTTCGGCGACACGCCCAAGGCGTTGCAGGAACGCCTGGAGCAAGTGGTGCGTTTGATTCGTTCCAAAGGCGTGGGCGTGTACTTCGTCACCCAGTCGCCAGCGGACCTGCCGGATGACGTGCTGGCGCAGTTGGGCTTGCGTATTCAACACGGCCTGCGTGCGTTCACCGCCAAAGAGCAGAAGTCCCTGCGTGCGGTGGCGGATGGCTTTCGGCCGAATCCGGCGTTCGACAGTCTGTCGGTGCTGACTGAGTTAGGTATTGGTGAGGCGCTGGTCGGCACGCTGACCGAGAAGGGCACCCCGGAAATGGTCCAGCGCGTGCTGGTGGCACCGCCGCAGTCGCGGATCGGCCCGCTGACCGAAACCGAGCGCACCGTGCTGATCGCCGGCTCGCCGTTCAAGGGCCGTTATGACAAGCCGATCGATCGCGAGTCGGCCTATGAGATCTTGATGGGCCGCAAAGGGCTGGCGCCCGAGGCTGAACCACCAGCGGGCAAAGCGGCGGCCGAAGAGCCGAGCCTGGCTGACCGCGCTGGCGAATTCCTCGGCACGGCGGCAGGGCAGGCGCTGAAATCAGCGATGCGCCAGGCGGCCAATAACCTTGGCAAGCAGTTGGTGCGCGGGTTGATGGGGTCTTTATTGGGCGGCAGCAAGCGCCGCTGAACTGAGGAGAATCGGAGATCAAAACTGTGGGAGCGAGCCTGCTCGCGAAAGCGCTGTGTCGTTCAACATCAATGTCGTCTGACATGGCCTCTTCGCGAGCAGGCTCGCTCCCACATGGCAATGGTGTGCACGGTCAGGTTTTGCTTTTGGCATGCGCCGCCAACCGCTCCAGCGCCGCGCGCAATCCCGGATCGCTGATCCCGTCGGCCGTCGACTGAATCGTCTCCGCCGCACTGCTGGACAAATCCATGGTGTGTCCAACCGCCCGGTGCTGGACGATCGGCGGACGCACGCTGAATTTGATCCGCGTCAGGTTGGCGAACTCTTCGAACAATTGCAGCTGTCGTTGCAGACGTTTCTGCTGATAGCGCAGGCGCGTCGCCCAATGGCCGTCAGTGACCACCAGCGACAGCTCGCCTTCGCGCCACTTGGCTACCCGGCAATGCTCGCGGGCGGCCGGTTGCAGCTGGCTTTCGAGCAGGCGCTGCAAATGCTCCAGACGCTGGGCATGGCCGAGGATGGCCTTCAGCGGTTTGGCTTCACGTAACAGAACGGCGGGTGCTCTGGCCGTGAGAGGGCGAAACGCCATGATCGAACACCTGAAGGAACAGAGGCGCCATGGTAGCAGAAAGCTGCGGAACCTCTGGGCCATTGCTTTTGTCCCTGATTTGCTCATTAAATCAACGCCTGACTTCTTTCCCCCGACGGGTTGAAGTTGAGCAAAACGCCCCTATTTTAAGTGAGCCCCGTCAAAGCGCAGTGCCAGCATCGTGGAACATCGCCACTTTCCTCACCACCGTTTCCGGGTAGAATGCTCGTTCGCATGCGGCCATGAGGGCTGCACGGGCGACTCACGGGGCCGCCCTCCATCCCTTTAGTGTGGAAGATCCTGCCGATATGTTTGCGCCTTTGTTAAAGAAACTTTTTGGAAGCAAGAACGAGCGTGAAGTCAAACGCATGCTCAAGACGGTGCAGCTCGTCAATGCCTTCGAAGAGCAAATGGTGGCCCTTTCGGACGATCAATTGCGCGCCAAGACCGCCGAGTTCAAGGCCCGTATCGCCAAAGGGGAAACCCTCGACAAGCTGTTGCCGGAAGCCTTCGCCGTCGCCCGCGAGGCTGGCAAGCGCGTGATGGGCATGCGCCACTTCGACGTACAACTCGTCGGCGGCATGACTCTGCACGAAGGCAAGATTGCCGAAATGCGCACCGGTGAGGGCAAGACCCTCGTGGCCACCTTGGGTGTTTACCTCAACGCACTGTCCGGCAAGGGCGTGCACGTTGTGACCGTGAACGACTACCTGGCCCGCCGTGACGCCAACTGGATGCGCCCGCTGTATGAATTCCTCGGCCTGACCGTCGGCGTCGTAACGCCGTTCCAGCCGCCGGAAGAGAAGCGCGCCGCCTACGCCGCCGACATCACCTACGGCACCAACAACGAATTCGGTTTCGACTACCTGCGCGACAACATGGCGTTCAGCATGGATGAAAAATTCCAGCGCGAACTCAACTTTGCCGTGATCGACGAAGTCGACTCCATCCTCATCGACGAAGCGCGTACTCCGCTGATCATTTCCGGTCAGGCCGAGGACAGCTCCAAGCTGTACATGGAGATCAACAAGCTGATCCCGCAGCTGGAACTGCACGTCGAAGAAGTTGAAGGCCAGGTCACCAAGGCCGGTCACTACACCGTTGACGAAAAGACCCGTCAGGTCGAACTCAACGAAGCCGGTCACCAGTTCATCGAAGAAATGCTCACCCGCGTCGGCCTGCTGGCCGAAGGCGAGAGCCTGTACTCGGCGCACAACCTTGGCCTGCTGACCCACGTCTACGCCGGTCTGCGTGCGCACAAGCTGTTCAACCGCAACATCGAATACATCGTCCAGGACGGTCAGGTCGTACTGGTCGACGAACACACCGGTCGTACCATGCCGGGTCGTCGTCTGTCCGAAGGCCTGCACCAGGCTATCGAAGCCAAGGAAGGTCTGAACATCCAGGCCGAGAGTCAGACCCTGGCCTCGACCACCTTCCAGAACTACTTCCGTCTGTACACCAAGCTGTCGGGCATGACGGGTACCGCCGACACCGAAGCGTTCGAATTCCACCAGATCTATGGTCTGGAAGTCATGGTCATCCCGCCGAACAAACCGTTGGCGCGTAAAGACTACAACGACCTGGTGTTCCTCACCGCCGAAGAGAAATACGCGGCGATCGTGGCCGACATCAAGGAAAGCATGGCCGCCGGTCGTCCGGTGCTGGTGGGTACCGCTACCATCGAGACCTCCGAGCACATGTCCGAATTGCTCGTCAAAGAAGGCATCGAACACAAGGTTCTCAACGCGAAGTTCCACGAAAAAGAAGCTGAAATCATCGCTCAGGCCGGTCGTCCGGGCGCTCTGACCATCGCCACCAACATGGCCGGTCGTGGTACCGACATCCTGTTGGGCGGCAACTGGGAAGTGGAAGTCGCTTCGCTGGAAAATCCGACCCCTGAGCAGATCGCCCAGATCAAGGCCGACTGGCAGAAGCGTCACCAGCAAGTGCTGGAGTCCGGCGGCTTGCAGGTAATTGCTTCCGAGCGTCATGAATCGCGCCGTATCGACAACCAGCTGCGTGGCCGTGCCGGCCGTCAGGGCGATGCCGGTTCGAGCCGCTTCTACCTGTCGCTGGAAGACAGCCTGATGCGCATCTTCGCCTCTGACCGGGTGAAGAACTTCATGAAAGCCCTGGGCATGCAGCCGGGTGAAGCGATCGAGCACCGTATGGTGACCAACGCGATCGAGAAGGCGCAGCGCAAGGTTGAAGGCCGCAACTTCGACATCCGCAAGCAACTGCTCGAGTTCGACGACGTCAACAACGAGCAGCGTAAAGTGATCTATCACATGCGTAACACGTTGCTGGCCGCTGACAACATCGGCGAAACCATCGCCGACTTCCGTCAGGACGTGCTCAACGCTACCGTCAGCGCGCACATTCCGCCGCAATCGCTGCCAGAGCAGTGGGACGTGGCCGGTCTGGAAGCGTCGATCGAAAGCGATTTCGGCGTGAAACTGCCGATCCAGCAATGGCTCGACGAAGACGATCACCTGTACGAAGAAACCCTGCGCGAGAAGCTCATGACCGAGCTGATGGCGGCTTACAACGAGAAAGAAGATCAGGCCGGTGCCGAGGCGCTGCGCTCGTTCGAGAAGCAGATCGTCCTGCGCGTACTCGACGACCTGTGGAAAGACCACTTGTCGACCATGGATCACCTGCGTCACGGCATTCACCTGCGCGGCTATGCGCAGAAGAACCCGAAGCAGGAATACAAGCGCGAATCCTTCACGCTGTTCTCCGAGCTGCTCGATTCGATCAAGCGCGACTCGATCCGCGTGCTCTCGCACGTTCAGGTTCGCCGCGAAGATCCGGAAGCCGAAGAGCAACGCCTGCGTCAGGAAGCCGAAGCACTGGCGGCGCGCATGCAGTTCGAACATGCCGAAGCGCCTGGGCTGGATCAGCCGGAAGCGTTGGGTGAAGAGGTCGATGTGGCACTGGCCACCGCCGCTGCCCCGGTTCGCAACGAGCAGAAGCTGGGCCGCAACGAACTGTGCTACTGCGGTTCGGGCAAGAAATACAAGCATTGCCACGGGCAGATCCAGTAAAACCCGTTTCAATCGCTGAACACCCCGCGCCGCGACCGGCTCCTGCCGTCGCGGCGTTTTGCCATTTATCCCACCGTCCTTTCCCGTGGCGGTGCTGACATCATTGAGTAAGGAGCGCATTCATGGCTGTTGGTCTTGGTCCTTTGCCAACGTTGCACCCGGTTGCCGGTTTTGAACTCGGTATCGCCTCGGCCGG